>VGZO01000070.1 GCA_016872555.1 Planctomycetota bacterium | reverse complement strand
GGCCATGGATGGCTTTGTCCGCAGCGGAACGAACACGCTCAGGATGAGTCGATCGGCCGCTGGATGCGGCCGACGGCGACCTGGGAAACCCTCGGCGTTTCCCGCGGTCGCCCAAGCGGACAAAGGCCATGGATGGCTTTGTCCGCAGCGGAACGAACACGCTCAGGATGAGTCGATCGGCCGCTGGATGCGGCCGACGGCGACCTGGGAAACCCTCGGCGTTTCCCGCGGTCGCCCAAGCGGACAAAGGCCATGGATGGCTTTGTCCGCGCGAAAACTAGTCCAGCCAGTCGCTCTCGGCGAGACGCTCGGGGGTGTAGACCTCGGTGACGTAGCTGATGTCCTTGGAGATCAACGACTCGACCTCGAGCTTGAAGCCGTTGGTGAGCATCGTCTCGATCTCCTTCTGCCAGGCCTTCTTGCCGGCGAACCACGGGTAGGCTGCGATCTGCTTGGCGCGCTTGATGTCGGCGTCGGCCAGCGCGATCTGCACGCTCGGGCTCAGGCCGCAGCGCTGGTAGTCGCGGCTGCGCAGCCCGAGGAACCGGGCCTCGGGGATCGCCATCCGCTTCGACTCGTAGGCGAGGTTGATCGAACCCTGCTTGAGGACCGAGTAGATGTAGTACCCCCAGGGGTCGTTGTCGAGGAGGCAGTAGACGGGGAGCTCGAGCTCGTGATGGAGCCGGTACAGCATCCGGCGCACCCCGCGCGGCGGCTGCCCGCCGCCGTGGGTCAGCAGGCAGGAATGCTTCCGCCAGAACTTGTCCTCGTTGAAGCGCCGCCAGACGGTGTCTTTCTCGACATGGAGGATGAACTTGGCGTCGCACTCCTTGAAGCGGATGACGTTGGCCTCGACGATCGACGGGATGCTGTAGCCTCCCGAGCCCATCCGCGAGCAGTCGATCTCGTCGCCCGAGTCGACGAGGGTGATCGGGCCGACCATGCCGCCGCGGTTGCTGGCGTAGACGTGGAGCTCCTCGCGGAGGCTCTGGAGCGTGACCTCGAGGTCTTCGATGATCGGGTCGCACTCCTCCTGGGTGGCGAAGGTCTCCTCGCGCGTCCCCTCGATGGTGTGCTTGAGGAGGTAGTACAGACCGCGGATGCTCGTCGATTTCTGCTGGTCGATCAGCGACTTGCAGCCGGTGGCGACCAGCAGCGTCTGCATGTAGCTCTTCGCCTGGGAGAGGTTGAACAGCTGCCGGCGGTTCGTCTGCCCCCCCATCTCGACGATCTTCCGCGCCTTGTTGAAGCGGACGTTGGAGAGGTTGCGGGCGGGGATGTCGAGCCACGGGTCGCGGCGCTTGACGGCGGCGGTGGCCACCGCGTCGGCGAGATCGACGATCAGGCCGAGCGTCTTCCGATCGACGGCCGGGAGTTTGTCGCGCGGGACCGCGGGGGCCCTGGCCGCGGCGTCGGTCGCCGTTCCGCGACGGGCGGAGCGGGGGCGTTTGGCAGGCATGGCAGTGCCTCGGAGCGGGGGATGGCGGCCGATCGCAGGCGCCGAGTGCTGACGGACCGGTCAGCGAATGGTACCCTCGGGGTGTCGGAACGTCCGTCTCCCGCCTCAGGAGCCGTCGCCATGTCGTCGTCGGGTCGTGCTCTCTCCGCCGCCACCTGCATCGCCCTGCTGGTGTCGTTTGCCGATCCGTGTTCGGTGGCATTCGGTCAGGGGGGCGCGGCGATCCTGGCGCCGCCGCTCGAGCAGGCGGGCAAGCCGGCGACCGCCGGCAACCCGGCGGCGATGGCCAACGTCCCCGGAGCGAAGATGGCGGCCAATTTCGCTGCTGGCGGCGGAGCCCCGGCGGCTGCCGGCGCCGCGGCCGAGGCCACCGAGCCGGTCGGCGGGCAGATCAAGTACATCCCGGCCTATGCCGTCGCCGTGCTCGCCGCCGGTCTCGGGCTGTTCGTCGTCTGCCGTGGAAGTGGCCGGCGCCGCGACTCGGTGTAAGCGAGAGCCGTAAGCCGGAGCCGCAAGCGCGGCGATGCAGCCGCGGTGATCGCCTGCCCGTCTCAGCGCCTCGATTCGGCGGCTCGGGCCGCTGTCGTCGTGCGGGCGAGCACGTGCGGTTCCGGCAGGGGTTGTCCCGCCGAGGGCACGGTCACCGTGGCAGGCGGGCGGTGGAGTGTGGCACTCCTGAAGAACTCGGCGATTCGGCCGACGACGGTCCGCTGTTCGTCGGCGGTCAGCTCCGGGTAGATCGGCAACGCCAGTGTCTCGTCGGCCGCGCGCTCCGTCTCGGGGAGGTCGCCCCGGGCCCAGCCGAGGTGGCGGAAGCAGACCTGGAGGTGGAGCGGGATCGGATAGTAGATCTCTGTGCCGACCCGCGTCGCCGTGAGGTGGGCGCGGAGGGCGTCGCGGTGGCCACCGTGGACGCGGATCACGTACTGGTTCCAGACGTGGCGACCACGCGTCTCGTCGCCGGGCAGTGCGAGCCGCTCCGCCAGGCCGGCCCGCACGAACAGGTCGCGGTACCGCGCCACATTCGCGCGGCGCGCCTCCGTCCAATCGTCGAGATGCGGCAGCTTGACCCGCAGGACGGCCGCCTGGAGCGAGTCGAGCCGGCTGTTGATGCCGATCACCTGATGGTGGTAGCGGGGCTCCATGCCGTGGACGCGGAGGAGCTTGAGCCGTGCGGCGAGGTCGTCGCGGGTGGTGGTGAGAAAACCGCCGTCGCCGCAGCCGCCGAGGTTCTTCGTCGGGTAGAAACTGAAGCAGCCGACATCGCCGATTCCCCCCGTGCATCGGCCATGCCAGGTGGAGAGGATCGACTGGGCGCAGTCTTCGACGAGCGGCACCCCGGCCCGTGCGGCGATCGGCCGGAGGGCGTCCATGTCGGCGGTACGGCCGAACAAATGCACCGGGATGATCGCCCGGGTGCGGCTGCTGATCTTGCGTTCGACGTCGGTGGGATCGACGAGGTACGTCGCCGGGTCGATGTCGGCGAAGATCGGCACGGCTCCGAGGCGGGTGACGGCGCTTGCCGTGGCGAAGAAGGTGTAGCTGGGGATGATCACCTCGTCTCCGGTGCCGACGTCGAGCGCCATCAGCGCCAGCAGGAGGCTGTCGCTCCCCGACGCGCAGGTGATGGCGTGCGGGACGTCGAGGGCCCGGGCGAGTTCGGATTCGAGATCGGCGACGTCCGGCCCGAGGACGAACCGCCCCGAGTCGCAGACCCGTTCCAGCGCCGCCCGGATCGGCTCACGAAGGGCCTCGTATTGCCGGTCGAGGGCGAGGAGCCCGACGGCAGGCAGCAGCGGGTCGGCATCCTGGGGTGACGGGGACGACTGGCTCATGGGAACCTTTCGCGGGAACGGGGGCCGCGCCATGGCGACCTGGGCTGCGGTCACAATCGTCGCCGACCGCGCGTTCGCTCCAGACAATCGGCCGATGCCGACGTTCGGGCACTGTTTGTTCGTCGTCGGGAGCTCGGTGCCGGGCGGAATGGCGGGAAATAGGAAACCGGGTCGGCGGCGGTCAAGGGCAGCCGCGCCGCGAGCCGTGGCGGCAGCTTCGCGGCACGGCACCCAACTCGGCCATCCCCACCACTCCATCGGAACGACCGGTTTGACACCCCCTCGGCAGACACCCTAGATTCCCGGTGTTCGCCGCAGTCCCGTTTCCGCCCGCTTGTTTGGCGGTGGGGCTGATCCCGTGGAGTCGCACGGTCGCGGGTGCTGTCGCCCGGTCGCGTGAGTTGGATGGCATCCCCAACGGTCATCGATCTCGGGCCGATCGCCCGGCGACTCGATCTCCCCGCCGCGGGCGTCGAGACGGTCGTCGCGCTCCTCGACGAAGGGAACACCATCCCGTTCATCACGCGCTACCGGCGTGACCAGACGGCGGGGCTCGACGAGGTGGCGATCCGGCGGATCGCCGATGCCGTCACCCGGACGCGCCATCTCGCCGATCGGAAGCAGACGATCCTCCGCTCGATCGGGGGCCAGGGGAAACTGTCACCCGAGTTGCAGTCGCGGATCGAGGCTGCGGAGACCGCCAAACAACTCGAGGACATCTACCTCCCGTTCAAGCCCCGCAAGTTGTCGTTGGCCGAGATTGCCCGGCAGCGCCGCCTCGAGCCGCTGGCGCACGAGATCGTCGCCGCCGATCCGGCCGCCGTCGATCTCGACCGGCGCGCGGTGGACTTCGTCGATGCCGATGGGCAGGTCGCGACCGCCGCCGACGCGCTGCTCGGGGTCGGCCACATCATCGCGGCGGAGTACAGCGAGCGGGCCGACCTCCGCCAGCTGCTCCGGGCGACCCTCGCCGAGAAGGGGAATCTCACCAGCCAACGCGTCGAGAGCCCTGCCAAGGCGCAGTCGAAGGACGAGAAGCACTACCGTGACTACTTCGCGTTCTCCGAGCAAGTGCAACGGGTGCCACCGCACCGTGTGCTCGCCATCAACCGGGGTGAGCGTGCCCGACTCCTCAAGGTACGGATCGAGGGCCCGGTGGAGGAGATGCAGGGCGCGGCCGAGTCGCTGCTCGTTCCCGCCGAGCATCCCCATGCGGTGTTCCTGCGCGGCTGCGTCCGCGACGCCGTGACGCGGCTGGTGATGCCGAGCCTGGAACGCGAGATCCGTCGCGAGATGACCGACGTCTGCGAAGCGCACGCCGTCGAGGTGTTTGCCCGCAATCTGCGCAATCTCCTCCTCCAACCACCGGTCGGTGGGCGGCGCGTGCTCGCGCTCGATCCCGGCTTCAAGAGCGGCTGCAAGGCCGTCGCGATCGACGAGTGCGGAAGCCCACTGGAGCATGCGGTGCTCCACATCATCGGCAAGGCGGAGAAGCGGGCGGCGGCCGCGGCGAAGTTGACCGAGATGGTCAAGGCGCACGGCTGCAGCGTGATCGCCGTCGGCAACGGGACCGCGGGGCGTGCCGTCGAGACGCTCGTCGCCGAGCTCGTAGCCGGGGAACTGGCGGCCTGCGACGTCGGCTACGTGATCGTCAACGAAGCCGGTGCGAGCGTCTATTCGACCAGCCCGTACGCCCGCGAGGAGTTGCCCGGCCACGAGGCGGCGGTTCGCGGAGCGATCTCGATTGGGCGCCGGCTCCAGGATCCGCTCTCGGAGTTGGTGAAGATCGAGCCGGCCAACATCGGCGTCGGACTCTACCAGCACGACGTCAAGGCACGCCACCTGCATGCATCGCTCGAGGCGGTCGTCGAGAGCTGCGTGAATTTCGTCGGCGTCGACGTCAACACGGCCAGTCCCGCGCTCCTCCGGCGCGTCTCGGGCCTCAACCAGACCACCGCCCGCGGCTTCGTCGAATGGCGTACCAAGAACGGCCCGTTCACGTCGCGGCGGCAATTCCTCGAGGTTCCGGGGTTCGGCGAGGCGGCGTTCGTCCAGGCGGTCGGGTTCCTCAAGATCGTCGGTGGGGAGAACCCGCTCGACGCGACTTGGATCCACCCCGAGAGCTACCCGGTCGCCGCCCAGGTCCTCGACCGCCTCGGCGGGCGCTCGGAGGACCTGACGAACCGCCAGTCGACGGCGGCACTCGCCGAGAAGGCCGGGACCGTCGACCTTCCGGCCCTCGCCGGGGAGCTGGGGGTCGGGCGGCTGTTGCTGGCGGACATCGTCGACCAGCTGTCGCGGCCCGGGCGTGACCCGCGCGAAGACCTGCCGCCGCCGTTCTTCAAAAAGGGCGTGCTCAAGCTCGAGGATCTGCAGGTCGGCATGGAACTGCTCGGCTCGGTCCTCAACGTCGTCGACTTCGGTGTGTTCGTCGACATCGGCATGCACGACAGCGGGATGGTCCATGTCAGCCAGCTGTCGCGGCGCTTCGTGCGCGATCCCCACGATCTCGTCTCGGTGGGGCAGATCGTCAAGGTTTGGGTCCTGGAGATCGACAAGGCGCGGCGGCGGGTGAGCCTGACGATGATCCCACCCGGCCCGCCACCCGGCCCCAGGAACCCGGACCGGCATCCCGCTGCCGGCCGCGGCGACCGCGACCCTGGGCAGGGAGGGCAGCGTGGCGCTCGCTCGGGGAGTCCCCCGCGGGCGAACAGCGCAGGCGTTCGGCCCGGCGGCGGCGAGGCAGCCGCGGGCGCGGCGCCCCAGCCGAGGCCTTCCGGGCGTGGCGGTGCTCCGCGTCCGGCGGGGGGGCAGCACGGCGGCGACCGTGCGGCGGGAGCAGGCCGTCGGCAGCAGCGTGACCCGCCCCCGGCAGCGCCGCCACGCCGTCCACAACTCGGTGGTCGCGATACCGCGCTCCCCGTCGATCCGCCGCGGCGGGTCTACGAATCGCGGTCGAGCAGGGAATCGCGCCCTCTCACCGATGCGATGCGCCAGGGGCGCGAACCACTGCGGACGTTCGGCGATTTGAAACAGTTCTTCGATACCGCCGCGCCGACACCCGAGGCGGATCGGGATTCCGGTCCTGCCGATGTCACTGCCCATCGGCCCACGCACGACGACGACCGACAGCCCGAGCGGCCCGGCCCGAGCGACGCGGCGACGACTGCCGCCGATGGGCCTGTCGCGGGGGGAGCGATCGGTGCTCTGCGGGCAGGACACCCCGAGCCGCACGGGCAGGAGTCGCCGCCCACGGCCGAGTCCGGCGACCGATCGGGGACGGAAGCTGCCGATGGCGACCGGCCACCGCCCGCGTCGTGACGGCCGTCAGCCGCTCCGGACAACACCGACCGGATCAGTCATCGATGCGCCGTCGATGCTCGCGGCCGGTTGCGGATCCGTGCTCGCCTGGGAGGGCTCGCTGCCGTCGCGAATCACCGCTCGCGGAACGTGATCCGCCCCTTGGTGAGATCGTAGGGGGAGAGTTCGACCTTGACCTTGTCCCCGGGAACGATCCGGATGAAGTTCTTCCGCATCTTGCCGGCGACATGGGCGTTGACGACATGCCCGCCGCTGATCTGGACGCGGAAGCGCGTGTTGGCGAGGGCCTGCATGACGACGCCCTCGACCTCGAGTGCCTGTTCTTTTTCCGCCATGGGACTCCTTCGGGACCGGAAATGTTAACCGCTTGCATGCTAGCCACGTCCGGCGGCCCCGTCCAGCAGGAGCGGGGGCGGAGCCCGACGGCCGATGCCGATCACGCCTCGTCGGCGGCTGCAGCCGGCGCCGATCCCGACGCCTTCCAGCGGAGATAGGCGTCGAGAAAACCGTCGATGTTGCCGTCGAGGACGCTCTGGAAGTTGCCGACGTAGTGGCCCGTCCGCTGGTCCTTCACCCGTTGGTCAGGGTGGAGGAAATAGTTGCGGATCTGCGAGCCGAACCCGGTCTTCGGCTGCTGCTTGTAGCGCGCGAGCTGCTCGGCCTCGCGCTTCTCCTCCTCGAGCCGTGCGATGCGCGACCGCAGCATCTTGATCGCCGTCGCGCGGTTCTTGTGCTGGCTCCGTTCGCTCTGGCACTGGACGACGATCCCGGTCGGGAAGTGGGTCAGGCGGATGGCGCTCGACGTCTTGTTGACGTGCTGGCCACCGGCCCCGCTGGCACGGAAGACGTCTTCGCGGATGTCCTCGTCACGGAGCTCGATGTCGGCGTCGTCGTCGGCGATCTCCGGGGCGACGTCGACCGCCGCGAAGCTCGTCTGCCGCTTGCCTTCGGCGTTGAACGGGCTGATCCGCACGAGGCGGTGGATCCCCGTCTCCCCTCTGAGGTGGCCGTAGGCCCAGGGGCCGCGGATCGCGATCGTCGCACTCTGGATCCCGGCGACGGCGTCGTCCTGGCGGTCGAGCAGCTCGATCGAAAAGTCGCGCCGCGCGGCCCACGACGAATACATGCGCAGGAGCATCTCGGCCCAGTCGTTGGCGTCGGTGCCACCGTCGCGGGCGTTGATCGAGACGATCGCGTCGGCGCCGTCGTGCGTGCCCGACAGCAGGCTGCTGAGCTCGAGGGCGTCGACGAGCTTCTCGAGACGGTCGGCCTCGGCCGCCAGGTCGGGCTCGAGGCTCTGCTCCTCGCGCGCCAATTCCTCGAGGGCCTCGAGGTCGGCCGCGACGGCGAGGGCATCCTCGAGCGGTTTGAGGATCGAATTGACGGTCTTCAATTCGGCGACGGTCGCCTGGGCGCGAGCATTGTCGTCCCAGAAACCGGGCTCGCCCATCGCCTGTTCGATCCGCGCGGCGGATCGCTTGCGCCCCTCCCAGTCAAAGGGAGTCTCGGAGTTGGAGCAATCGGGCCCGGATCGAGCTGGCGCGGGTGTGAAGTGCGGTATCCATCGAGACAGTGTACGGGCCCGGGCTCGGGGCGTCCAAGCCCGCCGCTCACGACCGGGCGACGCGGTTGCCCGGAAGACGCCGCACGAGCCGGCGCATCTCGAGGACGCCGATCGTCGCCAACACCTGCGAGGCCTGCAGGCCGGTGGCATCGACGACGTCGTCGACGAGCGGTGGATCGCTGCCGCGTACACCCGCCGGAGCGATCGCCGCGAGCACCGCCCGCTCCCGTTCGTCGAGCACCAGCTCGGCCGGGGTCTCGACCGCCGTGCCGTCGGCCGACGTGGCGGTCTCGAACAGCGGCCCGAGACCGGTGAGGATGTCGTCGACGCCACCCACCAGCGCGACCCCGTCGCGGATCAATTCGTGGCAGCCCCGCGACATCCGGCAATCGATCGGGCCCGGCACGGCGAACACTTCGCGCCCCTGTTCCCCCGCCAACCGTGCCGTGATCAACGCCCCGGAGCGATCCGACGCCTGGACGACGACCGTTCCGAGGGTGAGGCCGGAGACGATCCGGTTCCGCTGGGGAAACGCGGCAGCAAAGGGCTCGGCGAACGGGGGCTGTTCGCTCACCAGTGCCCCGTGGGAGACGACCTCGTCGGCCAGGCCGTCATGTTCGGGGGGGTAGACGTTGAGGACGCCGCTGCCGAGGACGGCGATCGTCCGGCCGCCGGCCGCCAGCGCGCCACGGTGGGCGGCCGCGTCGATCCCGCGGGCCAGCCCGCTGACGACGGTGTATCCGGCCCGGGCCAGCCCGCCGGCGAGCTGCCCCGCGACGCGGAGGCCGTAGTCGGTGGCATGCCGGCTGCCGACGATCGCGACCGCGAGGGCATCGCACGGGACGAATCCACCGCGCACGAACAGCAGCCCCGGAGGGTCGGCGATCCGCGACAGCAGCCTCGGATAGTCGGGGCTGGTTTCGGCGATGATCCGCACGCCGCGCTCGCGACACGATTCGAGCAGGCGATCGACGTCGACGTCGTTGGCCAACTGCCCGATCTCGCGGGCCAGCTTCCGGCTGATGCGCCCGACTCCCTGGAGCTCGAGAGGGCGTGCGGCCAGGATCGCCGTCGGCGACCCGAAACGCTCGAGCAGCAGCCTCCGCAGCCGGGGACCGATGCCGGGCACACTCGCCAAGCGGACGTGATCCCGCAGGTCGCCGCTGTCGTCGCCGGCGGCCGCCCGGGGAATGCCGCTCGGCGCTGCGCCGGCGGATGGCTGCGGGGATGTGGGATCGTCCATGCGCGACGAAGTCCGGTGGTGTACGTGTGTATCGTTTTAGGCCGGCACACGGGGGCGCGTCAACTGGCCGCGACGGGGCAGCACCGACGGCACTTCGCCGAGCGTGTGCAGACGCGGGGGGGGACGAGCGACGGCCAGCACCACCCGTGGGCGGTGGAACGCGGGCCGCTCACCCGGCGGCGACCTTCATTTCGGCAAGGCGCTGCGCCGTCCCGACGAGGCGGTCCCAGTTGGCGTCGACGTATTCAGGCGGCCCGCCGATTTGGGCGACGACCTGGGCGACGGTCTCGGTCGGCACCATCTCGATCGCGTCCCAGGGGCAGACCTTGAGGTCGTAGGGGTTCGACTTCTTCCCCGGAATGTGGACGCAGACCTCGCAGCCGACGCAGCGCTCGATGTCGATCTCGCACCAACTCTGCAGGTTGTGGAAGTTGTCGTATTGCTGGACCTTGACGATGCAATCGACAGGACAGACTTCCAGGCAGCTTTCGCAGCCGGTGCAGTTGTCGGCGTTGATGACTGCCAGTTCTTTCGGCAGTTTCTTCCGGGGTCCGGCCTTGGCCATGGTGGTGTCGATCGGCTGGGGTGAGTGAGAACTTTCGCCAGCCGATTCTAGCCGGCACGACCGACGCGACCAAACCCGCCGGGTGGGAAGGATTTGTCCACGGACGGCTCTACCGTCTCGCCGCGGATCAGGTCGTCAGCCGTCTGCCGCGTCCGGACGAGCCGTGCGGCGCCCCCGTCGACGAGGACCTCGGCGGGGAGGGGCTTGGAGTTGTAGTTGCTGGCCATCACGAAGCCGTAGGCCCCCGCGACCTCGATCACCAAAAGGTCGCCGACGGCCGCCTCGGGCAGCACACGCGTGGCGACGAAGCCGCCGTCGGTCTGCGTGAAGATGTCTCCGGACTCGCACAGTGGCCCCCCCACGGCGACCTCGGCTCCCCGCGCGACCGGGCCCTCGGGCAGGGTCGGGTCGGCCGGGCAGAGGCTCATCGGGTGGTAGGCGCCGTACATCACCGGGCGCGCGAGCGTGTTGAAACCGGCATCGACGAGGAGGTAGGTGCGGCTGCCCTGCCGCTTCACGGCGCGGATTTCGGTGACGAGGAATCCCGCTTCGGCGGTGAGGTAGCGCCCCGGTTCCAATTCGAGGCGGATGCGGTGACCGAACCGGTCCTCGAGGCGCCGGCGGGTCGCATCCCAGAGGCGGTGGTAGCCGCCGAGGTCGGCGTGCACCTCGCCGGGCCGGTAGGGCACCGGCAGGCCGCCACCGGCGCTGATCGTGGTCAGCGACCTACCGACCTCCCCGGCGACCCGCTCGAGCGCTCCGGCGACCTCGGCGAGGTGGGCAAGATCGGTGCCGCTCCCGATGTGCATGTGGAGGCCGGTCACCGCCAGGCCCGCCCACTCGGCGCGGCGGAGGGCGTCGGGCACCTCCTCGTGCCAGATGCCGTGCTTCGACCCCTCGCCACCGGTGTTGGTCTTCTGGCTGTGCCCGTGGCCGAAGCCGGGGTTCACCCGCAGCGTCACCTCCGCTCCTGGCGACCGGGCCGCCAGCTGCTCGAGCATGTCGGCTGACCCGCAGTTGCAGTGGATGCCGTGGCGGACGACGGCGTCGAGGCTGTCGCGGTCGAAGATGTCGGCCGTGTAGACGATCGGGTGGGCGGGGGCGAGACCGTCACCGCCCGGCGGCGCGTGCCGCGGGGCGTAGCCGGCCGCGAGGGCCCGATGGATCTCCCCGGCGCTGACGGCGTCGACGAGCACTCCGGCGCGCCGCACGAGATCGAGCACCGCGAGATTGGAGCAGGCCTTCTGCGCGAAGCGGACGGTGTCCCAGGCTGCCAGGTCGTGGCAGCGGCGGCGGATCGTCGCTGCGTCGTAGGCATACAGGGGCGTGCCGTGCCGCGCCGCCATGTCGGCCACGGAGACGCCGCCGATCGAGCGGCGAACGGTGGGAGTGGCCGGCTGCGCGGCCCCGTTGGAGGTCGCCATCGTGGGGTTCCTCGAGGAGCGGACCGGGCACGTCGCGCGGTGCGTTGCGCTCGATCCGCCGCGAGCGGCGGTCAGCGTCCGGGGGCTCCAGCCGGCAGCGGCAGGCCACCACCGGCCGCGGCTGCCTGTCCGGCGAGCGTCGCCAGTGCCCGAACCACCCCCGCGCCGAGCGACAGCCGGGTCGCGACGCCACGGTCGATCGGCGTCATCGCCAGGCTCAGGGCCGCCGACTCCGCATCGGTGTCGAGCAGGCTCGCGGCACGCTCGGCAGCCGTGGTCGCCATCGCGCCGGCCCCACGCGCCGCGGCGAACGAGAGGATTTCGTCCATGGCCACGGTGACGTTCATGCCCTGCGGGGCGTTGGTGATCGCCTTCCCGCTGCCGGCCTGGAGCTCGCCCAGCCGGGCCTTGGCGTCGCCGCCCTCGAGGAGGTAGGCGTAGCGCGGGCCGACGGCCAGCGTGAACGCCAGCGGTCGGCCGATCATCTCGGCGCCTGGGACACCGCCGAGGTCGACGCCCACGGTGTGGAGGTTGGCGTCGCCGACCCGGCCGGTGTCGAAGCGGACGTCGACAGCACCGGGCAGTCCGGCCCCCGGGCCGAGGAGCTCCTTGATCTGCTTCTCGAGCGCCGGGCCGTCCTTCACCCGCAGCGCCGCCGACAGCGTCGGGCCCGACTTGGCATCGGAGGTGTCGAGCGTCGCGGCGGCGTCGAGCGCGCCCGACGAGACCATCGCCCCGGCGATCGCGCGGACGACACCGCCGACGATCCTCCCGGCGAGATCGGCGTTGACCCCGGGAATCGCGCCGTCGAGCAACGCCAGCACTTTCTGCTGGTCTCCGGTGGAGAGTTCCTGCGACACCACCGCCCGCAGCGCCGCCGGGCCTCCGTCGCCCGTCTTCGCCGAGGACACGGTGAGCGGTCCGCTCGCGGCCGGCGCCCGGCCGGTGGGCGCCACGGTCCGGTTCTCGATGAACACGCGGTTCTTGCCGTCGTCGATGCCGACCCCGACGAGCAACGACTCGAGCGTGCCCACCGCATCAATGGCGGCGCTGACGGCATTGGCATCGACCGGCCGCCCTTCCGCGGCACTCGATTCGGCCATCTGTCGGATCGCCGACTGCAGCAGCGCCTTGATCCCCTCCGGCAAGCGGCTGGGGAACGCCTTGATGACCAGCGAATAGTCGCCGGCGAGCGGCTCGAGCAGCTTGAGCGGGTCTTCGACCGGAGCCTGGCTGCCGGCCTGGCCGACCAGCGCCCAGCCGTCGCGCTCGACGATGTCGATGTCCATCCCCGAGGGGAGCGACAGACGCCGCCGCTGCTGCGACTTCTCCACCCGGCCAGTGACCCCCTCGAGCGAGGCGAGGAGCTTGTCGAGATCCTTCACCGGCAGCAGCGCGTGGGCGGCGACGTCGGCGCCGTCGCTGGTGACGAGGACGCCGATCGGCCGCCGCACGTCGAGGCCGTTGAGCCCCTTGCCCTGCGTGGCGAACAACAGCGTGCTCTCGAGCAGCCCGGCGAGCGTGGGGTTGTCGACGTGGGGCCCGAGCCAGGTGAGCTGCTTCTTGATGTCGGCATAGCTGTCGAGCGCGGCGACGGCGATCACCTGGCGCGGCCGCGGCTCCTGTCCGCGGGCCGGCAGGGTGACGGTCGCGACCGTGAGTGCCACGACGATCGACAGCGGCGTGAGCGACAAGGCGAAGGGCGCGCGACGACTCATGCGGCGGGGCTCCTGAAAAGTGCGGATCGGCTCTGGAAAAGCTACGGCAGTGTACCAGCGTACCGGGCAAACAAGTATTCTCTCCCCCATGCCAGGTTCGACCCCCACCGTCGATCCGCTCGTCGTCCTGCCCGGGCGCCGGCGGATGCCGCGCCTCTCGCTTCAGGGGCTGCTGTGGTGCGCCACGGCACTGACCACGTTCGCCGCGGGAGTCGTGGGCTGGCAGCCGGTGGTACTCGGCTTCGATGCCGACCTCATGTCGGCCCTCCCCGGACACTGGGACCGCGGGGTCGTCTACATGCTGGCTGTGCTGGCAGTGCTCGGCGCCCACGAGGCGGGGCACTTCATGGCCGCCCGGCTGCACGGCATCCCGGCGACGCTGCCGTTTTTCATCCCCGTGCCGGTGATGCTCACCGGCACGCTCGGGGCCGTGATCGGCATGGAGGGCTCGCGGGCCGACCGCCGCGAGCTGTTCGACATCGCCCTGGCCGGTCCGCTGGCGGGGTTGGTCTTGGCGGTCCCGGCGCTGGTGGTCGGGCTCCTCGTCGGCACCCCGGCGGCGGATCCGCTGTTCGCGATGCCGCCGCTCGCCGAATGGCTGATGCGGCTGGTCCGCCCCGATCTGCTGTCGGCCGCGGGCATCGATCCCAATCCGCTGTACATGGCCGGGTGGGTGGGCCTGCTCGTGACCGGTCTCAACATGATCCCCGTCAGCCAGCTCGACGGCGGGCATGTCGTCTACGCGCTGCTCGGCCGCCGTGCCAACTGGGTCGCGCGGACGCTGCTGCTGGCGGCGATCACCGCCGTCGTCGTCCTCGGCAGGTTCAACTGGGTGATCATGGTGGTCCTGGTGACGTTGATCGGCGTCGACCACCCGCCGATCCGCGAGGAGGATCGGCCGCTCGATCGCTTCCGGACCGTCCTCGGGTTCCTCTCGCTGGCGATCCCGCTGGTGACGTTCATGCCCGAACCGCTGCGGATCTAGTCCTGAAACAAGCGAGTGCGAAGCGCGCCGCACTGCCATTTCGGCATGGAGAGTCGGCGCACAACTTGTCCGCCCGGCGCCGCATCGGCCGCTTGAGTGGCTCGTGTTGTCGGAAGTCTCATGTCGATCTCAGCTGCACGTCGTGCGGTCAGGGGTGAATAGGGACCGGCGCATCCGAACTCCGGCTTCATGAAGCGTCGTCAGCATCGCAGCGGCGTACGCAGTTGATCAAGCAGCCGGAAGAAGACGTGCTGCCAGGGGTTCCACGACAAGAGGCGGAACACGATCCGCCTGCCCGTCGAGATGATCTGCGCCGGCACCGCCATGAACGCCCGACGGAACGTCGTGAACT
>VGZO01000069.1 GCA_016872555.1 Planctomycetota bacterium | reverse complement strand
CCGATTCGTCGCTCAGCCGCCGCGGGGCCGTGACCACGCTCGCCGCCGGGTTCGCGCTGGCCGTCCAGCCGATCGGCGCCCAGACGATCACCACCGACACCGACGGCCTCGTCGCCGATGTCGTCCAGATCCCCGTCGCCGACGGCACGATCCCCGCCTACCGCGCGAGCCCGACGACCGGCGGGCCGTTTCCGGTCGTGCTCGTCGTCCAGGAGATCTTCGGCGTCCACGAGCACATCCGCGACGTCTGCCGGCGCTTTGCGAAGCTCGGCTATCTGGCGATCGCGCCCGAGCTCTACGTGCGCCAGGGAGACGTCTCGAAGCTCGCCGACATCGGCGCGATCCGGCCGATCGTGTCGAAGGTCCCCGACAGCCAGGTGATGGCCGACCTCGACGCGGCGGTGAAGTGGGCCGGCGCCGAGGGGAAGGGAGACACCGCGCGACTGGCGATCACCGGCTTCTGCTGGGGCGGCCGGATCGTGTGGCTCTACGCCGCGCACAATCCGCAGCTCAAGGCGGGCGTCGCCTGGTACGGCCGGCTCGTGTCACCCCCCGACGACCTGCATCCGGTCAACCCGATCGACGTCGCCGCCAAGCTCCACGCCCCGGTCCTCGGGCTGTATGGCGGCGCCGACGGCGGGATCCCCAACGACTCGGTCGAGCGGATGCGCGAAGCGCTGGCGGCGACCGGGAAGGGGCACGAGATCGTCCTCTACCCCGACACGCCGCACGGCTTCCACGCCGACTACCGGCCGACGTACCGCCAGGAGCAGGCCGACGACGGCTGGAAGCGGCTCCGCGCCTGGTTCACCAAGCACGGCGCCGGCTGAGCCGGCGGGCCGCGTCAGGCCTTGACCTGGTGGATGTGGATGTCGTGCTGGGGGAACGGGATCGAGATCCCCTGGCGGTCGAGCTCGCGCTTCACCGCCGCGGTCACGTCCCAGTAGACGGTCCAGTAGTCGCCCCCCTTGGTCCACGGCCGGACGACGAAATTGACCGCCGAATCGGCGAGCTGGTGGAGCTTCACGACCGGCGCCGGGTCCTTGAGGATCAGCGGGTGCTCGGCGAGGATCCGCTCGAGGATCGCCTGGGCCTTGTCGGTGTCGTCGCCGTAGCCGATGCCGAAAGTGAGATCGACGCGACGCGTGTCGCTGGCGGAGGCGTTGGTGATCGTGTCGCCGCCGATCTTGCTGTTGGGGACGATCATGATCTTGTTGTCGAACGTGCGGATCTTCGTCGCCAGCATGTTCATCGAGTCGACGATCCCGCTCACGCCGCCCGCGTCGATCACGTCGCCGACGTCGTAGGGGCGGTAGGCGAGGATCAGCAGCCCGTGGGCGAAGTTGGCGAGCGTGCCCTGCAGCGCCAGCCCGATGACGAACGCGGCTCCGCCGATCAGGGCGAGGATCGGATTGACGTTGATCTCGAGCGCCGCTGACGGCGGTGGCGTAGAGGCGGAACTCGGCCGGATCGCCCCCCTTCTTCTCCTATTCGTCGAGGACGACGCGGAGCTGGTCGCCGAGTAGCGTGCGCTCCTCTTGGAGCTTGGCGATCGTCTCGGCATCCTCCTGGACCTTCTCCTGCACCTTTTCGCGCACCTCGGCGGCCTCCGACGGGGCCTCCTTGGCGGCTTCGGTGGCGTCGGCATTGGCCTGCTTGTTGGACAGACTCAAGGCGCTGATCTCGGCGACCTTCTGCTTGAGCCGGTCGCGCCACACACCGGCGGCTTCCTCGAGCTCCTCCTTGGTGAGCGGCCGGACGAGCAGCTTGAGGTGCTCGGCCGAGTCCGCGCCGGCATGCGAGGGGGCGGCCGTCCCCGAGTCGGTCGCGGCCTCGTCGCCGCGCGAAAGCGGTGCGCCGAGGATCGCAAGCGCGACTGGCCAGAGGAGGAGGATCGACCAACAGCGGGCGACACGAAGCATGGGGAGACGTTCCGCGAGGGGGCGTGCGGGCGCCGGAGCGGGGGCATGGACCGCCCGATCAGCCGAATGGAAAAGAGGATCCACGGATTGTCGGAAAATGTCCACTCGCACGGTTTTCCGCTGGCCAACCGGGGGGTGGATGGTGTCGAGGGTGGGGCCAGAGCCGCTCAGCGCGGTGCCAGGCGGCGCTCGAGCCACTCGTAAGCGCGGCGGCGGACGACCGGGGGAAAGTCGTGGCCGCAGGTCGGGGTCTCGAGGACGAGGCGCTCGGCGACCGGTGCCACGCCCGGCTCACCGTCGAACAGCCGGTGGACGGGAAGTGCCTCGGCGAACGCCCGGCCGACGCCGCCGACGGCGAAGTTGTCGTCGCCGACCGGGGAATTGGAGAACAGCGCCCGCGGCGCGAGACCGGCGACGAGCTCCGGGAAGTCGAACGGGATCCGCGCCGCGTCGAGGCCGTAGGTGTCGCGGATCCGCGGCATGTAGCGGTCGCTCGTCCAGCCCTTCACGGCGCCGCCGTAGTAGTCGGGAAACGGCGTGAAGCCACAGCTCGTGACGACCGCCACGATCCGCTCGTCGAACGCGGCGGTGAACAGGGCATTGTGGCCACCGAGTGAATGGCCGATCACGCCGATCCGGGCGGGGTCGATCTCTGGCAGCGCGACGAGTAGATCGACCGCGCGGAGGTTGTTCCAGACCGCCTTGATGCTCCCGCTGGCATGTCCGTGGGCCGGAGCCTTGAAGTCATAGGGGTATTCGCCGAACGACGGATAGTCGGGCACGAGGCAGACGATGCCGCGCTCGGCGAGCTCGCGGGCGTAGTGAAGGTTTTCGAGCCCACCGAGGCCGGCCGGCTCGTCTTTGCCGACCGAGTTGGTCTGGTGGAGGCAGAGGACCGCGGCGGCGGGAGCGGCGCGCGACGCAGCGTGCGGCACGAGCAGCCACGCCGGCACCCGGTCGCCCGGCTCGGGCGTGTAGCGGAGCTTGCGGCGCAGGAAGACGTCGCCGCGCTCCTCCGAGACGGTCTCGACGTCGAGCGGGACGCGCTTTTCAGCGCCGGGGAGCGGGCCCATCACCAGCTCCATCCGCCGGCGGATGTCGGGAACCGCCGCGCGCCACTCGGCGGCCGATTTGGCCTGCGGCGTCCGCGCCCGATCGGCTGCCGGCATCGGGCCGGCGTCCTGCGAGTGTGCCGTGCCCCCAACCACCACCAGCAGCACCATCCCCGCCAGTGCCGTCGCTGATCGCGTCATCGTCGCGGCTCCTCTGCTATTGCCCGCCGGGCGAGCCGCACCGGCCCCCGGCGTACGGGGCGGTAGACTACCCGGCTTCCCGGGCCGCGCCACCCGGACCGACCCCGTGACAGGGCAGGGATGAGCGACGACGAGCGGAACCAGCGCCGGCGAAAAGCGAGCGACGACGGAGCCGACGACGGCGGGAACGCCGACAAGCGGTCGAAGGCGCTCGAGCAATTTGGTGAGGTCTGGTCGGGTCGCCACCGGATCGACGGCGTCTTCGCGCGCGACGCGGAGCTGGCGCGGATCCGCAAGCAAATCGAGTCGACCGGTCGGTCGTTCGTCGTCGTCGGCCGCTCCGGTGTCGGCAAGACGGCGCTGCTCCGCGCCGCGGTCCAAGACTTGGCGGCCCGACCCGCCGCCACCGCCTGGCGCGTGGTCCAGACCTCCGCCGACGGGCTGATCGCCGGCCACCACTACATCGGCGAGTGGCAGGGGCATGTCGAGGAATTGCTCAAAGCGGGCGAACGGCGGCGGCGGGTGGCGATCTGGATGACGGACCTGGTGAAGGGGCTCAAGACCGGCCGGTCGAGCGGCGGCGACACGAGTGTCCTCGACTTCATGGCCACCGCGATCGAGCGCGGCCGGGCGATCGTGTTCGGCGAGGCGACCCCCGAGATCTTCGAGTCCGGGTTCGCCAGGCATCCCCGGTTCGGGCGCCTGTTCGACCAGATCCGCGTCGAGCCGCTCGCCGCCGACGTGGTCCCGCGCGTCGTCGCCGCGCTCGCCGGCGAACGGCTCGGCCGCGCCCGGGTTCCCGAGGGCGCGACGCTGTCGTGGCAGCCGGCCGCGGTCGAGCGCTGCGCGCAGCTCGGCCAGGCCTTCTTCCCGGCACAGTGCCCGCCGGCCGGTGCTGCCCGACTGATCGAGGCCGTCCTCGAGGAGGACAGGCTGGCGGGCCTCGTCGGCCGGGCCCGCACCGCCGACGCCACGGCGACGGAGGTCGCGATCCCGCCGACGGCGGTCGTCGAGGCGCTGGTGCACCTCACCGGCGCGCCGCGAGTGATGCTCGACGATTCCCTGCCGCTGGTGATGGCCGACGTGCGCCAGTTCTTCGAGAACCGGATCGTCGGGCAACGGCAGGCCCTCGACACCGTCGTCGACCTCGTGGCCACGATCAAGGCGGGTCTCTCCGACCCGGCCCGCCCCGCCGGCGTGCTGCTGTTCGTCGGGCCGACCGGTGTCGGCAAGACGGAACTGGCGCGGACACTCGCCGAGTTCGTCTTCGGCCACGCCGACCGGCTGATCCGCCTCGACATGTCGGAATTCGCCCGCGCCGACGCTGTGCCCACGCTGCTCGGCTCGGCGCTCGCCGGGGAGGCGGCGCTGCCGTCGCACGGTCTGCTCGACCGCGTCGCCCAGCGGCCGTTCTCGGTCGTGCTCCTCGACGAGATCGAGAAGGCGCACGACACCGTGTTCGATCTCCTGCTCCAGTTGTTCGACGCCGGGCGGCTGTCGCGCGCCACCGGCGAGACGGTCAACTTCACCCAGTCGGTGATCATCCTCACGAGCAATCTCGGCGCGGGCGCGCCCCCGCCGGCGGAATTCGGCTTCCGCCCCGGCGCCGTGCCTTCGACCGAGGAGGTCGTCCGCGGCGCCGTCCAGGGGTTTTTCCGGCCGGAGCTGGTCAACCGCATCGGCCGGATCGTGATCTTCGAGCCGCTTTCCAAGGACGACGTCCGGACGATCGCGCAGCGCGAGCTCGGGCAGGTGCTGCTCCGCAGCGGGATCGTCCGCCGCCGCCTCCAGGTCGATATCGACCGCGGCCTGGTCGATCTCCTCGCCGACGCCGGCTACGACCCGCGGATGGGGGCCCGGCCGCTGAAGCGCGCCGTCGAGCGCCTCGTCGTCGGCCCGCTCGCCCATGTCCTTGCCGAGACGGGGGGCGACCGTTTGCCGGCGCTGCTCCACCTCCGGCCGCAGGGGGACCGGGTCCGCGTCGACGCGATCCACGACGACCGCACCCGCCGCCAGGACGATCTTCCCGTGCCGCGGGTCGCCGCTCCGGGGGACGGGCGGGTCCGGGCCGCCACCCCCGACGCCCTCCGTGACTGGGCGGCCGAGCTGCGGGCGGCGATGGACGAGGCGTTGGCCGCCGCAGCCGCGCGCGACGTCGACGGGCGCCGCTCGGCGATCGTCGCGGCCACCGGCGCCGGCACCTTCTGGGACAACCCCGCCGCGGCCCGCGAGCAACTCGCCGAACTGTACCGCCTCGAGCGCGTTGCGGAGGCCCTCGCCGCTGCCGGCGTTGAGGCGAGCAGGCTCGTTGAGGTCGTCGGGCGGATCGACCGGCGCGGGGCCGCCCAGCGGGGCGCGGCGCTGGCCCGCGAGATCGACCTCTGCCAGCGCCAGGCCGCGCTGCTCCGGTTCGCCGTGCTCTGCGACGCGCCGCTGCGGCGCCGCGACGCGCTGGTCGTCTACGAGACGCGCGACCCCGCGGGCCGCCCCCACCTCGACTCCCTCGTCACCTGCCATTCCGCCTGGGCGCGCCGGCTCGGCTACGACGTCGTCACGATCCACGAGGAGGAAGGGGGGGCTCCTGCCGGTGGCCCGGCGGCCCAGGTCGTTCTTCAGTTCGCCGGTGCCGCAGCCGCCGGGATGCTCGAGGCCGAGGACGGATTCCACGAGTTCGCCGACGGGCGCAGCACCGACCGGCTGGTCAAGGTGACGGTGATGCCGGTGGTGGCCGAAATCGACGACGTCGTCACCGAGGTCCTCGACACGTCGCGCGACGCCTCCGGCCCGTCGTGCCGGATCCGCGCCAGCCAGCGCCGCTCGGGGCAGGCCGTCGTGATCCACAGCCGCCATCCACGGGCCCATGCCGAGGGACACGCGCGCGAGCTGCTCGCCGCGGAGATCGCCCGTCAGGCCGGCGCCGCGGCCCGGCCGGCGGCGATCGTGCGGCGCTGGTGGCTCGGCGACAACCCCGACGTCCGCGACCCGCGCACGGGCGTGACGCTGTCGCGGCTCAAGGACGTGCTCGACGGCCAGATCCAACCGCTGCTGCTGGCGTTTCTCGAGCGCCCGCCGGCGGGCTGAGGGCACGCCCCTGGCGCGGACCGAGGCCAGCGACGATCACGGCCGCACGACCGGGCTGGCTGCCTGTTCGACCGCGCGGCGCAGGGCTTCGAGGCGCTCCGGATCGGTCGGCTTCGCGCCGTCGGCTTCGACCACGTGGAAGGCGTCGACCACCTGGTCGAGCACCGTGCCGATCTTCGCCGACTTCACCGACAGCCCGGCGGTGAACAGGGCGCGCGCGACCTCGTAGAGCAGGCCGGGGCGATCGTTGGCGAAGACCTCGACGATCGTCGACTCCGCCGAACTG
This sequence comes from Planctomycetota bacterium, assembly GCA_016872555.1. Classification (NCBI taxonomy): domain Bacteria; kingdom Pseudomonadati; phylum Planctomycetota; species Planctomycetota bacterium. The sequence continues at coordinate 7,955 of VGZO01000069.1, read as the reverse complement.
CCCGTGTCGACCACCACCCGCACCGGCAGGCCCGCGGCAGGGCGCGGCGCGAACGGATTCCAGATCCGCGCGAATGCCGGCGCGACGTCGGCGCGGAGCGCCTGGCGCAGCGCCGCGGCGATCTCGGCGAGCCGGTCGCGCGGCGGCTCACCGGCCTGGTCGGGGTCGTGGACCACGAACCGGTCGACGACGTGGCCGCCGGGGAGGGTGTGGATCGCGGCGGCGAGGATCTCGAGGCGCTGGCTGGTCAGTGCTCCGGTGAGGCGGTGGAAGACCCCCGGGGCGACATCCTCGCGCGTCGCCACGGTGATCGACAGCGTCGCGGTGGCGGCGTCCCATTCCTGCTGGACGTGGATCCCCTGGGCCGGGAGCCGGACGAGCTGGTCGAGCTCGCGGAGGATCCGCTCGGGGGGCGTGTCGCGGAGGTAGGCGAGCGGCAGGTCACGGGCGAGCGCCGCGACGCGGGCGTCGTGCCCGCCGCCGGCGAGCAGCGCGTCGAGCTTATGGCGGTGGCGTTCCGCGCCGCGGCTGGGCACCTCGCCGTCGAGGTACGCGAGCGTGCGGTGGTACAGGTCGCCGAGGAGATCGGCCTTCCAGCGCGTCCAGGTGCCGGGGCCGACGGCGGCGACGTCGGCGGCGGTGAGGAGCGTCAGCATCCGCAGCACCTCCGGCGAGCCGACGTCGCGGGCGAAGGCGACGACGAGCCCCGGGTCGGCGGAATCGCGGCGGAAGGCGAGGTGGGCCATCGCCAGATGCCGGCGGACGAGGAACTCCACGACCCGCGCCTCGTCGTCGGGCAGCGCGAGGCGCCGCGCCGACTCGGCGGCGAGCCGGGCGCCGACCTCGGAATGGTCCTCGACGAAGCCCTTGCCGAGGTCGTGGAGCAACAACGCCATCAGCAGCGGCCGCGGCCGGCCGATCCCGCGCCACACCTCGCCGAGCCAGCCCGGCCCGGTCCCGAACCGGACCGCCTCCTCGACGGCGCGGATCGAATGCTCGTCGACGGTGTACTTGTGATAGTTGTTGAACTGCAGCAGGTCGCGGGCGTGGGCGACGGCAGGGACGATCCGCTCGAGCAGGGCCACGTCGTGGAGGCGGCGGAGGGCCGTCGCCAGCCCGGCCGGGGTGGCGAACAGGGCGAGGAAGCGCTCGCGCGTCGCGGGGTCGAGCGGGTCTGTGGTCGCGGAGCCACCCGTCGGCGGCGCGGCCGCCGTCCGCACCACCTCCCACGTGGCCGGCTCGATCGGAAGCTGGTAGATCGTGGCCAGCTCGACCAGCCGGCAGACGGTGGCCGGATCCCCCACGGCACCGCGGGCGTCGGGCAGGAGACCGACGTCGAGCGGCCCGACGCGGAACGACCGGTCGACGCGGTGCCCGAGGACCCCGCTCACCGCCCGGACCGCGACGCCGGGGCGGTCGAACCGCGCGGCGATCGCGGCGACGATCCGGGCGACGCCGCGGGTGTGGCGGAAGTAGTCGCGCATGAAGCGCTCCACTCCCAGCTCGCCGTCGCGATCGGCGATGCCACGGGCCGCCGCGACCCGGAGCTGGTCGTCGCGCGAGAGCTCGTCGGCGTTGCGCCCGGCGGCGAGGTGGAGATCGATCCGCAGGCCGAGGAGGAATTCGTTGGCCTCACGGACCACCGCCGCGTCGCGCGGCGTCAGGAACCCGACGGCCGTGAGGTCGTCGAGGCGGCTGGTGCCGTGGAGGATGAAGCCGAGCCAGCCGACCAGCTGCACGTCGCGCAACCCTCCCGACGAACGCTTCACGTTCGGCTCGAGGAGGGCGACCGTGTCGCCGTGTTTGGCGCGTTCCTCACCGCGGGCCTCGAGCAGCATCCGCCCGACCCTGCGCCAGCGGCGCCGGGCCATCGTCGCCAGGCCGGCGCGGAGGCGGGCGCACCGTTCCGGTGGACCGGCGAGCGGCCGGGCATCGATCGCCGCCGTGAAGATCGTCGCGTCGGTGCCGGCCATCCGCCGCGCCTCGGCGACGGTCCGCACCCCCTGGCCGACCTGGAGACCGGCATCGAACAGATCCTGCACGAGGCGGCGGGTCGCCGCGGCCACGGCCGCGCCGGCGTCGGGCTCGTGGAGGATGAGGAGGTCGACGTCCGACCAGGGCACGATCTCGTCGCGCCCGTAGCCCCCCTGGGCGACGAGCGTCGCCTGGCATCGGACGGCCAGGGCGGGATCGGTGTCGATCGCCTCCCACAGGCCGGTGACGATCGCATCGAGCCGCTCGGCGGCGAGCGCCGCGGCCGCCACCGCCGGCCGCCCCTGGGCGCGCTGTTCGGCCAGACCGGCCTGCAGCGCGCGGACCGCCGCGGCGGCGGCGACGACGCGCTGGGGAAAACCCGGCCCCGGGGCCGTCGCCGGAATCGCGCCGTCGGGAGCAGCGTCCACGTCGAGGCATCCACCGGGGTGGCGTCAGCGCGGCCCGGTGGCCGGATGCCAGGGATCGTCGGCGACGCCGGCAGCGTGGTTGGCGAACCGCCCCATCACGAACAGCAGATCGCCGAGCCGGTTGAGGTATTCGATCGCGTTGGCGGGAATCGACGTGCCCGGCTGGGCGGCGAGCGTCACCACGCGACGCTCCGCGCGGCGGCAGACGGTGCGGGCGACGTGGATCGTCGCGGCCAGCGGCGTGCCGGTGGGGAGGATGAAACTCGACAGCGGCTCGAGCTTCTCCTCGAGGCGGTCGATCTCGCGCTCCAGCGCCTCGACGTGCTCGCGGCTGATGCGCTCGGTCGCCGCCCCGGGGGTCGCGAGCTGGGCGCCGAGGTCGAACAGCTCCGCCTGGACGCGCCGCAGCAGCCCGTCGTGGTCGGCGGCGCCGGGGATCGTGCGGACCAGGCCGAGGTGGCTGTTGAGCTCGTCGACGGTGCCGAAGGCCTCGATGCGGGCGTGATCCTTGCGGACACGGGGCCCGCCGAAGAGGCCCGTTTCGCCGGCGTCGCCGGTCTTGGTGTAGATCTTCATGCGTCGCCGACTCCCTGGCCTGCTCCACCCACGGCTGCCGGGCCGGTCCCGACACCGGCGGTATACTCCGCCCCATGAACCATTCCGACAATCTCCCGATCCGCGCCGGTGGTCCCGTGCGGCCGGCTCTCCTCCTCGTCCTTCTCCTTGCGGCCGGCGGGATCCGCGCCGGCGGCCCGGCGGCGTCCGCTGCCGAGCCGTCGCCGCTCGAGGCCCGCTACCTGTCTCCACCCGTCCGTATCACGGCCGGGCTGACGAAGGCGGGCGAGGGGTATTTTTCCCCCGACATGCGCTCGATCTGCTACCAGGGCGTGCCGGAAGGCTACCCCTTCTACCAGATCTACGTGCAGCCCTTCTCCGCGGCACAAACGCGGCCGACGCAGCCGGTGCGCGTCAGCACCGGGCGGGGCAGGACGACCTGCAGCTGGTTCTACCCCGGTGGCGAACGCCTCCTGTTCGCCTCCAGCCACCTCGATCCGGCGATCGACGACACCGAAGCCGCCGCCCGGTGCCAGGCCGAAGAGGACGCGCGGACCGGCCGGCGCCGCCGCTACCAGTGGGACTTCGATCCCGCCTCGGAGATCTTCGGCACGGCCCGTGACGGCGGCCCACTCGAGCGCCTCACCGACTCGCCAGGGTACGACGCCGAATGCTCGCTGTCGCCCGACGGCCGGACGATCGTGTTCGTGAGCGACCGCGACGGCGATCCCGACATCTACCTGATGGATGCCGACGGCGGCAACGTCCGGCAGCTCACCGACCAGCCGGGCTACGACGGCGGACCGTTCTTCTCCCCCGACGGCACGTGGATCTGCTACCGCACCGACCGCCTCGAGAAGGACATGCTCCAGATCCACGTGATGCGCGCCGACGGCAGTGACGACGTCGCGCTGACGGCCGGCAACGCCGTCCACTGGGCCCCCTACTGGCATCCCCGGAAGCCGTGGCTGATCTGGACCGGCGCCGACCACTCCGATCCGACGGCCCGGCCGAACTACGACCTGTGGATCGCCCGCTACGAGGCCGGGCCAACCGGGCCACTGCGCGCCGGACCGCCGCTGCGGCTCACCGACCACCCCGGCGCCGACGTGCTGCCGGTGTTCTCCCCGGACGGCACGCTCCTGATGTGGACCGCCAGCCGCGACGAGGCTCCGGCCGGGCGCGCCAGTGCCAGCCAACTGTGGGTGTCGCGTCACGACGAGGCGGCGATCGAACGCGACCTGCCCCCCGTGGCGACGGCGGGGGTCGTCCGATGAGCGCCGGTTCGCTCCGCCCCGTGGCCTTCGTCGGTGGCGGCCAGATGGCGCTGGCGCTGGCGGAGGGGTTCGGGCGCGTTGGGCTGATCGCCGCCGCCGAGATCGCCGTCCACGATCCCGCGCCCGAGGCGACGGCACGGTTCGCCGCCCGTGTGCCCGGCGTGCGCGTCGCCTCCGACAACGCCGCCGCCGTCCGCGGAGCGCCCCTGGTTTTCCTGGCCGTCAAGCCGCAGCACGCCGAAGCCGCCTGCCGGGAGGCGGCCGGCGCCCTCGCGGCCGATGCCACGGTCGTCTCGATCGTCGCCGGTGTGCCGATCGCGACGCTGGCGGCCTGGCTCGGTTCATCGCGGATCGTCCGCGTCATGCCCAACACCCCCTGCCTGATCGGCAAGGGGGTATCGGCGGTGAGCCGATCGGCTTCCGTGCCGGCCGCCGCCGCCGCCGAAGTCGCGCGATTGCTGACGACGGTGGGGAGCGTCCACGACGTCGACGAACGGCTCCTTGACGCGGTCACCGGCCTGTCGGGGTCCGGCCCGGGGTTCGTCACGCTCCTCATCGAGGGGCTGATCGACGGCGGCGTGAAGGCCGGTCTGCCGCGGGCGCTGGCCCGTGAGCTCGCCGTCGGCACGGTGGCCGGCACGGCGGCGCTCGTGGCCGAGTCGGGGGAACATCCGGCGGTGATCCGCGACCGGGTCACGAGCCCCGCCGGCACCACGATCGCGGGTTTGGCGGTCCTCGAACGCCGCGCGACCCGCGGGGCGCTCGTCGACGCCGTCGTGGCCGCGACCGACCGGGCCGCGGAATTGGGCCGCGGGTCCGCCTCGGGCTGAGCCGGGCCCGCACGTCGACCGACGGCCTCACGTCACTTCCGACGCGCGCCCTTGCCGGCTTTGCCCGCGGCCTTCTTCGCCCCCTTCTTGGCAGCGCGGGTTTTCTTCGCCCCCTTCTTGCCGGCGGGGGCCTTGGCGAAAATCGCCCCCCAACCCTCGGCGTACTTCGTCGTGCTTCCGACCCGGATGACCGACATCGCTGACCTCCACGCGGTGAAACGCCTCCCCCGGCGGGCGGGAAGACGCGAACGGACCTCGGGGTTTGGTACCGACGAGGAGCGCCGGGTGTCAAGGAGTCCCGCGCGGACCAGCGGCGGTGATTTCCAGCCACACTCGGCCGATGGCGGTCGGCAGATCGACCCGGCCGTGCCGGTCGGGCACCGGCACCGCGGCGGCCGACTCGACCCGCACGCGCAGTTCGTTTCGCTCCCGGAGCAAGAGGCTGACATCGTGCCGGCGCGGCACGCCGGAAGCGACCGCCTCGGGGGTATGGAGCGTGACGCCGTTGACGATCACCAGGGCCGGGATACCGAGCCAAACCAGATCGACGCGGGAGCCGTCCGGCGCCGCACCGAGCACCGCCGGCCTCCCGAACCGGCGCACCCAGTCGCCCCCGGCGGGATCCGCGGGGGGCTCCCAGGCCGCCGACAGGCGGATGCGGTGGGGCTCGTGCGCCATGGGGTGGGGCAGGGGAGAGGGAGCAGGGCACGGTGCCGGGGCCGATTCGCCGCCGGGACGACTATCCTAATGAGCCGACGATCCACCCGGTGCCGGTGGCCATCGCGATGGCCGTCCGGGACGGCGCCCGGCCCGCCCGCCGGCCTCCCACGATTCTCTCCCATCCAGCGACCGGAGTCGTGACGTGAAACCGGGATTCGATCCGACCGCCGAGCGCGCCTTGGCGATCAATCTCGACGGCTCGATCTACGGCACGTTCGCCGAGATCGGCGCCGGTCAGGAGGTGGCGCGATGGTTCTTCGCCGCGGGGGGCGCCTCGGGAACGGTCGCCAAGACGATGTCGGCCTACGACATGACCGTCAGCGACGCGATCTACGGCAAGGCTTCGCGCTACGTGTCGCTGGAGCGCGTCCGCGAGATGCTCGACCACGAGTATCCGCTGGTCATCCAGCGCCTCGGCGCAGCGCGCGGGGCGCGGACGCGGTTCTTCGCCTTCGCCGATTCGGCCGCCGCCAGGGCCTACGGCGGCAGCGGTGAATGCCACGCCTGGCTCGGGCTCCGTTTCCAGCACGCCTGCAACGCCGAACCGAGCGACATTCTCCTCCACACGCGCCTCCTCGACGCCACCGCCGTCGACCAGCAGGACGCGCTCGGCCGGCTCGGCGTCAACCTTCTCCACGCCGCCTACAACCACCACGGCGCTCCCCTGAAGATGCTCGGGACGCTGCTCGACCATGTCGGCCGCGCCCGGCTCGAGATCGACTGGGTGGCGGTCGAGGGGCCGGCGTTTCCCGACGCCGACAACCGGCTGCTGGCCCTGGAGTTGGTGCGCATCGGCGACACCCCGGCGATGCTGTTCGACGCCCATGGCACGCCGGTGCTCGCCGCCGAGGCGCTCCGGCACCATCGGGTGCTCGTCGAACGTGGCCGGTTCGCGCCGGTGACCAGGCAGAACCTCGAGCTCCTCGACCGGGCGCGGCCGGCGTTTGCCGCCGACGCGCCGCCGGGAACGACCGCGACGCCGGCGCTCGAGGTGATGGAAATCACGATGCACAACCTCCGCAGCGAGGGGACGATCGACGGCCGCGACCTGTGCGACCGCATCGACCTGCTTTCGGCCGTCGGCAAGGCGGTGCTCGTCAGCGACCTCGGCCCGTTCCACCGGCTCGCCGCCTACCTCGCCGCCCGCAAGGTGACCCAGGCGGGAATGGTGATCGGCGTGCCGCTGCTCCGCGAACTGTTCGACGAGCGGCATTACGAGGATCTGTCGGGCGGGATCCTCGAAGCCTTCGGCCGGCTGTTCACCCAGGGCCTCCGCCTCTACGTCCATCCCGCCCGCGGGGCCGACGACGGCGCCGTCGTCACGGCCACCATCGTCGCGCTCCCCGCCCATCTCGAGCACCTCCGCCAGCACCTCCTCGTCAACGACCTGATCCAGCCCCTCGACTGCCCCGAAGACGCGTTGCGGAGCTACGGGAGCGACGAAGTCCGGGCGCGGATCGCGGCCGGGGATCCGTCGTGGCGCGAGCTGGTCTCGCCCGCGGTCGCCGAGCTGATGGTGTCGCGGGGGCTGTTCGGCGTCGGCCGCGAGCTCCCGGCCGGCGGGGCCGCGCGGTGACCAGCGTGTGCCCGGCGGAATCGTGACCTGCCGGCTGCTTGCCCGCCGCCCCCGAACCCCGCTAGATTCGCTGCGTAATCTTGAAGCCGGACGTGCCGGCGTCGCCCGTTTCCGATCCGAGGAGTTTCGCCGCGATGGGTCAGCACACACTCGAGTTCACCGACGACAATTTCCAGCGCGAGGTCCTCGACTCCGACGTGCCGGTGCTCGTCGACTTCTGGGCGCCGTGGTGCGGCCCCTGCCGGATGATCGGCCCGACGATCGACGAGCTGTCGGCCGAGTACTCCGGCAAGGTGAAGGTCGGCAAGGTCAACGTCGACGAGAACTCGCGGGTCGCGATGGCCTACAACGTGTCGAGCATCCCCACCCTGATGGTCTTCCGGGGAGGCCAGCTCGTGCAGCAGATGATGGGCGTCCAGCAGAAGTCCCGGCTCCAGCAGGTGCTCGACGAGGTCAGCGGTGCCTGATCGGCGCCTGCCCCCCGCCGCGCGGCCCGGGGCCGCGGCGGGGGCGTCAGGCTCAGCCCCCGGCGGCGGCGACGAGCGCGCCGTGCTCGGCGGTATCCTCGTCGCCGTCCCCGCGGACCTCGACCGTC
>VGZO01000068.1 GCA_016872555.1 Planctomycetota bacterium | reverse complement strand
GAGCGCTTCGTCGCGCGACCGTTCCCGAACCGGTTCTTCACCAGCCGCGACGGCCCGCGCGACCGGCAGCCGTTTTTCACCGTCGTGGTCGCTGCCGGCCCCCCGGGCGCGCTCCCCGCGCCTGTCGCGCCGCCGGGGCCCGTGGCCGCCGCGCCGCTCCCCGCCCCGGCACCCGCCCCGGCCGGGCCGAGGCCGGCGCTCGTGATCCGCGACGAATACGGCGTAACGCTTGAAGCGTTCGACCTCGCCGCCGCGCGCGGCGAGACGATCGGCTTCCTGGTGCCCGCGCCGCCGGAGCGTGTCGCGGTGACGGCGGGACCGGCGCGCGTCGCGCTGTCGGCCGGCGTCACGGTGGCCGGCACGGTCGATCCGCTCGTGCCGGTGGGCGCGCCCGGCGACGCGGCCGCGGGGGCGGCGCACACGTTCGTCGAGCTCCACGTTCCCCACGACGCCCCGGCGGGCGGGCATCCGCTCTCCCTCCGGGTTGACGGGCAGACGCTGTCCGGGCGGTTGACGGTGTGGAACTTCTCGCTTCCCGACCGGCTGTCGTTCATCCCGCAGCTCAACGCCTACGGGCTGCCGCCCGGCGACGAATTCGCCTGGTACCGCCTCGGCCACGCCCACCGCTGCACGCTCGACGTGCTCCGCTACAACTGGCGCGGGCGCGTCGACGGGCCGCCGGCGATCGCGTCCGACGGGACGTGGGACTGGAGCGCCTGGGACGCCCGGTTCGGCCCGCTCCTCGACGGCACGGCGTTCACCGGACTGCCGCGCGGCACCGTACCGGTCGAGGTCTTCTACCTGCCGCTCAACGAGAACTGGCCGCTCGACCACGAGCGCCACTTCCGCGGCGGGTACTGGATCGAGTCGGCCTACGACGACGCCTACTGGGAGGGCTTCCGCGCCGCGGCCGCCGAGATCGCCGCGCACGTCGACCGACGCGGGTGGCGCGAGACGCTGTTCGAGTTTTATCTCAACAACAAACTGACCAACAAAAAGGACCGCTGGGACCGCTCGTCGGCGGCGTGGGTCTTCGACGAGCCCTCCAACACCCAGGACTTTTGGGCGCTGCGGCGTTTCGGGCTCGAGTTCTGGCGCGGCGTGGCCGGCCATCCAGGGGTGCCGATGGCGTTTCGCGCCGACATCTCGCGGCCGCAGTGGCAGCGCGATCTGCTCGACGGGGTGACCACCGAGGAGGTGATCAGCGGGGCCCTGCGCGAGCACGCCGCGACGGTCGCCGAGCGGCTCGGACGCCAGCGTGTGTTCGTGAGCATGTACGGCGAGGCCAATCCGCCGGGGACGCCCAACGCGACGGTCGCCGCGTGGTGCGTCGAGGCCTGGTCGCTCGGTGCCGACGGCGTCGTGCCCTGGAACTCGATCGGCCGGCCGGAGAGCTGGGCCGCACCCGACCCGACGGCGCTGCTCTACCCGACCGCGGCAGGCCCGGTGCCGAGCCTCCGCCTCAAGTGCCTGCGGAGCGGCCAGCAACTCGCGGAGTACCTGACGATCTTCGCCGCGGTCGAGGGGATCGACCGCCGGGCCTTGGCCGCGGCCCTCGCGGACAACCCCGCCTTCCACGCCCGGACCGTGAAGCGCTCCGAGGCCGACGCGGGCCGGAGCGTTTACCCCGACGACGTCCATCGCGAGCTGGTCGCCCTGCGCCGCCGTCTCGGCACGGCCCTCGACGCGAGGGCACCCGCGCCGCGCGACCGCTGGCACGATCCGCGTGCACCGCGGCCGGGCCCGGCGCCGGTGATCGAGCCGCTGCCCCGCCCGGAATCGAATCGGCCCGCCGGGTGATCCGGGCTCAACTCGACGCGCTGCGGTACTTCGACAACGCCGCCTGGAACACGAGCCGTGACACGACGAGCATCACGGCGGCGGCCAGAACCGCGCCGCCGACGAGCGTCCACGACCCCGCGGAAAACGGCTGGGCGATCACACGCGCCGGCACGTTGACCACCAGGAGGATCGGGATCACGAACGTGCAGATCATCCGGATCGGCCCGCCCCACGGTCCCGCGTAGATCTCGGCGGGATAGCGGGAGAAGTTGGTGAGGTAGAACCAGAAGTCGTAGAGGCTCTGGTTGCGGCCGAGGAGGATCGTCGCGGCGGCGAGCATGATGATCAGCGCGTAGAGGATCGCGACGCCGCAGACGACGAGGAGCGGATAGAGGAACCAGGCGATCGCCGGCGGCGGTGCGGTGAACCGCGACACCGCCCAGCCCAGCAGCCCGACGCCCACCAGCCCGTTGGCCAGCGACGAATACTCGACGCGGTGCAGCGAGAGGAGGAATTGCGCGTCGAGCGGCTGGACGAGCACCGAATCGAGCCCGCCGCTGCGGACCATCTCGGTGAGCTCCTCGGCGCTGGGCATGAAGAACGCCTGGACGATCGAATTGACGATCAGGCCGGTGGCGACGAAGGCGAAAAACGGCTCGCGTGTCCAGCCGGTGCCCCGGCCGATCTCGGGGGTGAACGTGAACACGAGCAGGTAGAAGGCGAGGTTCATCGACATCCACCCGAGGCTGGTGACGCACTCGAGGAGGAAGTTGGCCCGGAACGTCATGTCGCGGACCAGGCAGGCGCGGGCGAAGGTGAGGAAGATGCCGAGGTAGCGCCGCATGTCAGCCCCCGAAGGCGCTGTAGCGCCGCGTGCCGCGCCGCCAGGCGAGCCGGCAGCAGAGGGCCATCGCCACCACCCAGCCGGCCTCGATCGCCAGCGCCCGCACCAGCGCCCAGCCACGGACCTTCCCGAGCCAGACCGCCGCGGGAAAGTAGGCGGTGTATTCGAAGGGGAGCCAGCGGACGAGGTCGGCGAGGCTCGCGCCGGGAATGCCGGTGGGGATCCCGGTGAGCATGTCGATCGGGAACATGTGCCCCGACAGCAGGTACTGGACGAGCATGTAGGCGAAGATCACGCTCGACACCTCGAGGAACCAGAACCCGAGCATCCCCAGCGTGGCCTCCATGAAGAACCCGAGGAGGAACGACAACACGAGGGAGAGGACGAACGCCGCCACCGTCGTGGCGTCGGGGAGCGGCGGAAAGAACCCCCGGCAGACGATGAAGATCGCGGCGAACGGCAGCGCGGCGACGAGGTAGTAGACGAGTTTGTGGGCGATCCGGGCGGCGAGGAGGTAGCCGACGTAGTCGACCGGCTGGACGAGGTACTTCTTGATCGAGCCGTCGCGCACGCTGCGTGCGATGCCGCCGGCCAGCCCCGGCATGCTCGAGAAGGCCCGCGCCACCATCGTCAGCAGGTAATAGGCGACGATGTCGTCGCGCGAGTAGCCGGCGATGTCGCCCCGCGCCGTCGCCCCGAACACGGCGGTCCAGAGGAACACCTGGGTGACGATCGGGAGGAAGCGCATCGCCGTGCCGAGGATGAAGTCGCCCCGGTAGGCGAGCCGCTCCTCGATGCAGATCGAGAGCATCGTCCACCAGGCGCGCAGGCCGGCGAAGGGACGGGCGGCCGTCTCGCTCATGCGCCGGGCTCCGGGGCGGCGCTGGCGCCGCGGAACAGCCCGGCGACGATCTCCTCGAGCGGCACGTCCTCGACCGAGATGTCGCGGACCGGCTCGTCGCGGAGGAGCCCGGGGAGCACGTCGGCGATCCGGTCGCGGTCGATCCGCAGCGTGACGCGCGGGCCGCGGATCTCGCAGGGGAAGCCGAACCGCTCGATCCGACCTCGGTCGGGCGTCTCGTCGAGGTCGAGGGTCACGATCTTGTGGCTGGTGAAGCGGTCGACGATCCCCTCCAGCGACCCGTCGTAGAGGATGCTGCCGCGGGTGATGACGACGAGCCGCTCGCACAGCGCCGCGACGTCCTTCATGTAGTGCGTCGTGAGCACCACCGTGACGTGCCGCTCGGTGCGGACGTGGCGGAGGAAGCGGTGGATCGTGTGCTGGGCGACGACGTCGAGGCCGATCGTCGGCTCGTCGAGGAACAGCACCTCGGGCTCGTGGAGCAGGGCGGCGACCAATTCCAGCTTCATCCGCTCGCCGAGCGACAGTTCGCGGACCGGCCGGTTGACGAGGCCGCCGACGTCGAGGAGCTCGACGAGCTCGTCGCGCGTCCGCGTGAACCGCGCCGGCTCGATGCGGTAGATCTCGCGGTGGAGGCGGAAGCTCTCCGCGGCCGGCAGGTCCCACCACAGCTGGTTCCGCTGCCCCATGACCAGGGCGAACCGGCGCCGGAAGGCGTCGGCCCGCTCCCAGGGGACGTGTCCGAGGACGGTGGCGGTTCCGGCGGAGGGGGTGATGATCCCGGAGAGGAGCTTGAGGAACGTCGTCTTGCCGGCGCCGTTGGGCCCCAGCAGGGCGACGAATTCCCCGCGCTGGACGGTGAGATCGACTCCGCGGAGGGCATCGACGACCCGCGATTCGCGGTGGAACAGCCCGCGGATGCTCGCCGCCAGCCCCTCCCGCTTGTCGAAGACGCGGTATTGCTTGGCGAGACCGTCGACACGGATCACCGTCGCGTCACCGGCGGCCGACGGGGAGTTGTCCATCGCCGGAGTATAGGGGAAAACGGCGTCTCCCCACCCCGGAGCCCCGAGCCATGTTCCGCGTCGGCCTCGGCCACGACACCCACAGCCTCGGTCCCGGCGAGGCGTTGGTGGTCGGTGGGGTGTCGATCCCGCACGACCGGATGGCGCTGGGCCACAGCGACGCCGACGTCCTCCTCCACGCGATCACCGACGCCGTCCTCGGGGCGGCCGCGGTCGGCGACATCGGCGAGCTGTTTCCCGACACCGACCCCGCCAACCGCGGCCGTGATTCCGCCGACATGCTCCGCCGCGCCCTCGAACGGGTGACGGCGGCCGGCTGGAGGATCGTGAACCTGGATTGCGTGATTCTCGCCCAACGCCCCAAAATCCTCCCGCACCGTCCCGCGATCCGCCGCCGGATCGCGACGATCCTCGGGATCGACGAGGCGGCGGTGTGGCTCAAGGGGAAGACCGGCGAGGGTGTCGGGCCGATCGGCCGGGAAGAGGCGATCGGAGCCGAGTGCGTGGTGCTCGTGGAACGGATTCCGGGCGGTGGGCCGGCTGACGCGACGAAGTGACCAGCGGAGGCGCGATGACGACGACGGCGACGGGGGCGGCGCTGCCGCCGATCGAGGTCTACAGCACGCTCTCGCGCGCCAAGCGCCCCCTGGTGACGGTCCGGCCGGGGCACGTCGGCATGTACCTCTGCGGGCCGACGGTCTACAAACCGAGCCACATCGGCCACATGGTCGGGCCGGTGATCTTCGACACCGTCAAGCGGCACCTCGTCTATTCGGGCTGGCAGGTGACGTGGGTCGTCAACGTCACCGACGTCGACGACAAGATCATCGCCGAGAGCGGGGCCCGCGGCACGACGATGGCGGAGCTCGCCGAGGAGATGACGGCCGACTACCTCGCCAACCTCGCCGCCCTCGGCGTCACGGGGATCGACGTGATGCCCAAGGCCACCGAGCACATCGGCACGATCATCGCCTTCATCGAGGGGCTCGTCGCCAAGGGGTGCGCCTACGCCGCCGACGGCGACGTCTACTTCGACGTCACCAAGGACGCCGACTACGGCAAGCTCACCAACCGTTCGGTCGAGCAGATGCAGGGGGAAGGGGGCTCGACCGCCGAGCGGAAGCGCTCCGCCGCCGACTTCGCCCTGTGGAAGAAGGCCAAGCCGGGGGAGCCGTCGTGGGACAGCCCGTGGGGACCGGGGCGGCCGGGCTGGCACATCGAGTGCTCGGCGATGAGCAAGGCGATCCTCGGCGAGCAGTTCGACATCCACGGCGGCGGCCTCGACCTCGTCTTCCCCCACCACGAGAACGAGATCGCCCAGAGCGAGTCGCTCCACGACCGGCCGATGGCGACCTATTGGATGCACAACGGCCTGATGCAGGCGTCGGGGGCGGCGGGCAAGGTCGGTGGCCGTCCGCGCGGCGAGCCGGGCTCGGCCGACGACGCCGCCGCCCAGGCGGCCACGAAGATCTCCAAGAGCACCGGCGCCGAGCCATTCAAGAATCTCCTCGCCCGCCACCGCCCCGAGGCGATCCGCTTCCTCCTCCTCTCGACCCACTACCGGTCGCCGATCGCCTTCGGCGAGGAGGCGCTCGGCGAGAGCGCCCGGGCGCTGGAGGCGTTCGAGCGGCTGTTCCAGCGGTTCGAGCGCCTTGCGGGGAGGAAGTTCTGGGCGCTCGCCGCGCGCGACCGCCGCACCGGGGATGCGGCGGTGGGCGGTGCGGAAGCGACGGCATTGCGCCGGAAGTTCCTCGAGGCGATGGACGACGACTTCAACACCGCCGGCGCGATGGCGACGCTGTTCGATTTCGTCCGCGTCGTCAACAAGTTCATCGACCAGCAGGGGATGGAGAAGCAGGCCACCCCGGCCGACACCGCCGCGCTCCTGTCCCTGATGGAGACGCTCCGCGAACTGACCGCGGTCCTCGGCCTGTTCCTCGTCGAACCGAAGGCGAAGGCAGCGGGCGGCGACGAGGATCTCGTGGGCAAGCTGATGGAGTTGGTGCTCGAGATCCGGGCCAACGCCCGCAAGGCGAAGGACTTCGGGACGGCCGATCTGGTCCGCAACAAGCTCACCGCGGCGGGGATCGTCCTCGAGGACCGCGCCGACGGCACCGGGTGGTCGCGGAAGGAGTGAGCGGCTGGCTGCCGACCGCCTCCTTCACTTCGAGAATTCGACGACGACGGGCGCGTGCCCGCTGCCGGAGGCCTCGGCCGCGGCCATGTCGCGGATCTCCTGGCTGATCTTCATCGAGCAGTACTTCGGCCCGCACATGCTGCAGAAGTGGGCGCTCTTGAAGGTCTCCTGCGGCAGCGTCTGGTCGTGGTATCTCCGCGCCGTCTCCGGATCGAGGGCGAGACGGAACTGCTCGTTCCAGTCGAAGGCGAAGCGGGCCCGTGAGAGGGCATCGTCGCGCTGGCGGGCGTTCTTGCGGTGCCGGGCGAGGTCGGCGGCGTGGGCGGCGATCTTGTAGGCGATCACCCCCTGCTTGACGTCCTCCGGATCGGGGAGGCCGAGGTGCTCCTTCGGCGTCACGTAGCAGAGCATCGCCGCGCCGCTCCAGCCCGCCAGCGCCGCCCCGATGGCGCTGGTGATGTGGTCGTAACCGGGGGCGATGTCGGTGACGAGCGGCCCGAGCACGTAGAACGGCGCCTCGTCGCATTCCTCCATCTGCCGCTTGACGTTCATGTCGATCTGGTCCATCGGGACGTGCCCCGGCCCCTCGACCATCACCTGGCAGCCCTTCGCCCAGGCCCGCCGCGTCAATTCGCCGAGGACGTGCAGCTCGGCGAACTGCGCCTCGTCGCTGGCGTCGGCGATGCTGCCGGGGCGCAGCCCGTCGCCGAGGCTCCAGGTGACGTCATAGGCCCGGAAGATGTCGCACAGGTCCTCGAAGTGCGTGTACAGCGGGTTCTGGAGGCGGTGGCTCATCATCCACCGGGCGATGAGCGAGCCGCCGCGGCTGACGATCCCCGTGATCCGGTTCATCGTCAGGTGGAGGTGTTCCTGGAGCAGCCCGGCGTGGACCGTCATGTAGTCCACCCCCTGCCGCGCCTGTTTCTCGCACATGTCGAGGAAGTGCTGCGGCTTCATGTCCTCGATCTCGCCGCCGAGCTCCTCGAGCATCTGGTAGATCGGCACGGTGCCGATCGGCACCGGCGAGGCGTCGATGATCGCCTGGCGGATGCGGTCGATGTCCTTGCCCGTCGACAGGTCCATGACCGTGTCGGAGCCGTAATGGACGGCGAGGTGGAGCTTCTCGAGCTCGGTGGCCTCGTCGCTGGTGACGGCCGAGTTGCCGATGTTGGCGTTGATCTTCGTCCGCGCCGCGATCCCGATCCCCATCGGCTCGAGTTTCTTGCCGAGGTGGACGCGGTTGGCCGGGATCACCATCCGCCCGCGGGCGACCTCGGCACGGATCGTCTCCTCGGGGAGATCCTCACGGCCGGCGACGAACCGCATCTCGGGGGTGATCTCGCCGGCACGGCCGCTGTCCAGCTGGGTCATCGCACTCTCCATCACGGGGAAGGGTCTGGGAGCCTAGCAGACGGACGGCGGCGGCGCGGCTCACAACGTCTTGAGATACTCGAGCACCGCGGTCTTTCCCTCCTCGTCGAGGACGTCGGGGAAGTCATGCCCCGCCGCCGACTTGCCGGGCCGCGTGGTGTCGAAGTGGCGGCGGCGTTCGACCGCCGGCAGCGCCCCGGCCGCCAGGGCGGGCAGTTCCTCGACGACCAGGCCGACGCGGTCCCGATCGTAGCGCGCCTGCCCGTCGCGGCGCCAGACGACGGGGCGGGCCGCAGGCCGGAGCAGATGCCAGAGCGTCGGCACCGAGCCGTTGTGGAGGTAGGGGGCGCTGGCCCAGATGCCGTCGAGCGGCGGCGCCACGTAGCCGGCCGGCACGTCGCTCCCCGGGCGCGGTGCGGGCACGCCGCGCCCGAACCAACTCCCGGCGAGGCTCCGCCGCTGCTCCGCCGACAGCGCCGCGAAGCGCACCGGGTCGGTGCCGATCTCGTCGAGCGGCACGACGCGCTCCGGGTAGCCGTCGGCGACGGAGCGGTCGCGCGACGGCGCGCCGTGGCACTCGGCGCAGTGGGCGGCGTACAGCCCCCGCCCCCGGGCCGCGAGCGCCGTGTCGACCGACCACGGCCACGATGGAGGCTCGAGCGACTCGAGCCAGGCCTCGACATGCCGGTAGTCCTCTTCCCAGGCGGCGAACTGCCCCGGGCCGTTTTCCTTGACGAGGAGGAACTGCATCAGGACGCGGTGCCCCTTGGGGGCGAAGGCGTCGGCATACAGCTGACGGCGGCGGCTGTAGTGCCACCATGCCGGGGCGTCCATGTCGTGGTGCGGATAGGAGAGCTGCGGCGGGGCCGGGACGAGGTTGAGGTCGGCGTCGCGGTGGCGCATCAGGGCGACGCCAAAGACGACCGCGTTGGTCGTGCCCGCCGTGGTCCCCAGCGGGATGAGGAGCGATCCGAGGTCCATGTGGGCCAGCGGCTTCCGCGTCGCGATCTTGACCTGCCTGACCTCCTCGGTGAGCGTCTCGAGGGCGTAGTCGGAGTTGGGAACACCGGCGATCGCCCGGCCATCGACCTGCCCCTGGTGGCAGGCGAGGCAGCTCATTGTCCACAGCCCCCGGTCGTCGACGACGTACTGGAGCGACCGGCTCGCGTCAGCCGGGTCGGCGACGAGGCCGTAGCGCTCCATTGCCATCCGCCGTCGCTCGGCGAGCGGCGCGGCCTCGGCCCGGGACCGGAGCGGTTCTTCCCAGGTCGTCCACAGCTGGTCGAACACCTCCTGGTCGAAATCGGCGGGGAGGTAGGCCTTGGTGCGGAGCAGCTCGAAGCCGCGCTGCGGATCACCGTGGCCCGCGTCGCCGGCCACGGCCGTGGCTGCCATGGCCGTGGCCAGCGCAAAAGCGACCACCGCCCCGCGCGCACGACGCCTCTGCCCGACGGCAACGCCGTCGGTGGTCGAGGGCAGACGTGGGTCTCCCGGCTCGTTCATGGCATACTCGGCAGGGTCTGGCGATCGTCTCGAAGTATAGGCGGCGCGGCGGCTCGGACCGCCGGCCGGGGTGCCGTCCGGCCGGGCACGAGCGGATCGCCACCTGCCCTCCGTCGCGATCGGCGCCGTCGCATGGTCACCGCCAATCCGCTGCTGATCCCCGAAATCCGCCTGATGCTGGCGGAGGGGGACACCGCCGGCCTGCATGACGTCGCCTCGGAACTGCACCCCGCCAGCGTCGCCGAGTTTTCCGAGGGCCTCGACGACGACGAGATCTGGCGCCTTCTCGCCGCCGTGCCCCATGAACGGCAGGCGGAGATCTTCCCCTATTACCCGATCGCCCGTCAGGTCCGGCTCGTCGAGACCGCCGACAACGACCGCCTCGGGCCGCTCATCGAGGCGATGGCGGCCGACAACCGGGCCGACCTGCTCCGGGCCCTCGACGATGACAAAGTCGAGGCGATCCTCCCGCTGGTGGCCAAGGCGGAGCGCCACGACATCCGCCTCCTCCTCTCCTGCCCGGAGGGGTCGGCCGGGGCGTTGATGACCACCGAATACGCCTCGCTGCCGGCCGACGTCACGGCCGGCGAGGCGGTGGCCCGGCTCCGGTCGCAGGCCCCGGCGACCGAGTCGATCTACTACATCTACGTCCTCGATGCCCAGCGCCGGCTGGTGGGGATCGTCTCGCTCCGCAGCCTGATCCTCGCCCGCCCGACCGCCCTCGTCACCGACCTCATGCAGCGCGATCCGATCCGGGTCGGAATCACCGCGCCGCGCGACGAGGTGGTGCAGAAGCTCGCGCGCTACGACTTCCTCGCGATCCCCGTCGTCGACGACGACGACCGGCTCGTCGGCATCGTCACCCACGACGACGTCCTCGACGCGGTGCGCCAGGAGGCGACCGACGACGCCCAGCGGATCGCCGCCGTCTCCCCCCTCGGCGAGAGTTACCTCGACGCCGCGGTGAGCACGATGACCTGGAAGCGCGGGGTGTGGCTGACGGTGCTGTTCGCCACCGCCGCGCTCACGGCGATGGTCCTCGCCAAGTCGCCGATCCCCCATGCCTGGCTGATCCCCTTCATCCCGCTGGTGATCGCCAGCGGCGGCAACTCCGGCAACCAGTCGGCGACGCTCGTGATCACGGCGCTGTCGACGGGGGATTGTCGGCTGGAGGACTGGCCGCGGATCCTCCGCCGCGAAGTGGTCCTCGGCCTCCTCCTCGGTGCGCTGCTGGCGGTGCCCGGCTACCTCCTCGCCCTGGTCTACGCGCCGACGGCGACGGCGGCGCTGGTGATCCCCCTGACCGTGATGGCGGTGGTGATGTTCGGGTCGCTCGTCGGCTCGGCCCTGCCGCTCGTGTTCCGTTCGGCAGGTCTCGACCCGGCGTTGATGAGCAATCCCTTCGTATCGGCGATCGTCGACGTCGTCGGGATCGTGATCTACACTCTCGTCGCCATGGCGATGCTGGGGTGACTGGCGGGCCACGGCCCCCTTCGTGGGCAGACGCGTGCCATGGCCTGGAACGTCCTCCTCACCGCGCGGGCGGGCCACGAAGCCGGCGCGGAAGCCCGGGCCGTGTTGGCCGAGGCCGGCTGCACGGTGACCGTCGCCGAGCCGTTCGGCCCGCTCGCTGCCGACGCCCTGGCCACCGCCGTCGAAGGGCACGAGGCGGTCCTCGCCAGTTCCGACGACTATTCCGCGGCCTTGTTCGCCGACCCGCGCACCGCGGCGCTGGCGTGCGTGTCGCGCTGGGGCGTCGGGCTCGACTGCGTCGACCTGGCCGCCGCCACACGCGCCGGCGTCGTCGTCTGCAACACCCCCGGACTGCTCGACGAGGCCGTCGCCGATTACGCCTGGGCGCTGCTGTTCGCCGTCGCCCGGCGCGTCACCGCCGGCGAGGATCTCCTCCGCGCCGGGCAGTGGAGCGTGGCCTGGGGGCACGACGTCCACGGCAAGACGCTGGGGATCGTGGGCTGCGGCCGGATCGGCCGGGCCGTCGCCAGGCGCGCCGCTGGCTTCGGGATGCGGGTCCTCGGCCACGACCCGTTCGCCCCCGCCGACGGCGTCCCCGGCGTGGAACTGGTGCCGCTCGAGCGGCTCCTCCGCGACAGCGACTTCGTCTCGCTCCACTGTGCCCTCTCAGCCGCCAACCGGGGGATGATCGGCCGGGCCGAACTGGCGGCCATGAAGCGCTCGGCCTACCTCGTCAACACCGCGCGCGGGGCGCTGGTCGACGATGCGGCGCTGGTGGCGGCGCTGGGCTCGGGCGCGATCGCCGGCGCGGCGCTCGACGCCTTCGCCGCCGAGCCGCTGCCCCAGTCGAGCCCGCTACGTGGCTCCCCGCGGCTGCTGATCACACCCCACCAGGCCTTCAACTCCGTCGAGACCTGCGAGCGGGTGAGCCTGGCGGCGGCCGAAGCGATCGTCGACCTCATGGCCGGCCGGCGACCGCGCTTTCTGGCCAATCCCGACGTGCTCCGCTCCCCTGCCCTCCGGGCGCACGTCGACCGGGTCGGCTGACCGAGGAACCGATGCGCACCAATCCCGTCCGCGAGAAGCTCCGCCGCGGCGAGCCGAGCGTCGGCACCTGGCTGTGCCTGCCCGACCCGACCGCGGCCCGGCTGCTGGCCTGCGTCGGCTTCGACTGGCTCACCGTCGAGCTGGAACACGCGCCGATCGGCATCGAGACCGCGGTCCACTCGTTCGGCGCCGTCGCCGCCCAGGGGGCGCTCGCCGAGCGCGACGGGGGAACGGGCACCGTCCCGCTGGTGCGGGTCCCCCTCAACACCGTCGAGAACATCAAGCGCGTCCTCGACAACGGTGCCTACGGGATCGTGGTGCCGATGGTCAATTCGCGCGCCGAGGCCGAGGCGGTGGTGGCGGCGGCCCGCTATGGCCCGCTCGGTCGCCGTTCGGTGGGCGGCTTCCTCCACGCCGTCAACTTCCGCACCGATCCGGGCACCTATTACGACCGGGCCAACGACCAGATCCTCGTCGTCGTCCAGGCCGAGCATGTCGACGCCGTCGAGCGGGCCGACGAGATCCTGTCCGTGCCGGGGATCGACGCGTTCTTCGTCGGCCCCAACGACCTCCTCAAGTCGATGGGGCGCAGGCCGGCGATGGACAGCGACGATCCGGCGTTCGTCGCGGCTCTCGACCATCTCCTCGCGATGGGGAGGAAGCACGGCGTGGCGGCCGGCATCCACACCGCCGACGCCACGGCGGCGCGGCGCCGCATCGACCAGGGGTTCCGGTTCGTGGCGATCGCCAGCGACGTGGCGCTGCTCCTCGCCAAGGCCCAGGCGGAGCTCGCCGCCCTCGGCCTCGGCACTGGAGCGCAGGTGGTGCGCTACTGAGCCCCGGCGGACCGGTTCCGCCTCATCCGGGCAGGTCGTCGCAAGCCCCTGCGGGCCAGCGGTCGGCCGGCTCCCAGCCGAGGAGGACGCGCACCGGCTCGGGATCGAAGATCGCGATCTCCTCCGGGAGGCTCGAGACGAAGACGACGTGGTGCCCGACCGGCAGAGGCCGCTCGACGGCGGCGGCGACGAACGTGCCGGCATCGCGCGGCGAGAGGTAGCAGTGCGGGCCGTGGAAGCTCTCCGCCAGTTCCGCGGCGTGGTCGCGCGTCCGCGGGCACCAGCCGAGCCGGGCCGAAATCACCGGCCGGCCGGTGACTCGGGCATGGATCGCGCCTGCCGCCTCGAGCGCCACCTTCGTGACTGCATACCAGCCGCGTGGCGAGAGCGGATCGCCGACGCGGATCGGCCACGGTCCGTCCTGCTGCTGGATGAAGTTCACTTGCCCGGAGCTGGCGAGAATCACGCGCGGCACGTCGGCCGCCCGCGCTCCTTCGAGCGCGTTGTGGAGCCCGAGGAGGTTGTCGGGAAGGAGCCGGGCGGCGAAGTCGTCGTCGTCGGGGGTGGCCGCCAGATGGACGAGTGCCGCGACACCGCGAAACGCCGCGACGAGGCGCGGCAGGTCACCGAGGTCGGCGATGATCGACTCCCCCGCAGGCGACGGCCGGCGGTCGAGGGCGCGCACGTGCCAGCCACGGCCGACGAGCTCCCGGCAGGCGGCCCGGCCGAGACGGCCGGCCGAGCCGGTGACGACGACCGTCCGGAACGCCGCAGCCTCCACCGCTCCACTCCCGATCGGGTGGCTCAGTGGCCCCGCGCCGTGCTCCCCGTCGTCCGCTCCGGGATCCGCATCGCGTAGAACGACCGCCACACGAAGTACAGCGCCACGAGAAACATCACCGCGCCGGCGATGATGGTGTAGTCGGCGGGCTTGGCGTCGCCCGTCAGGGGCACGCCCGCGGTATCGACCGGGTGGCGCATCTTGACGGCGATTTCCACCGCCAGCAGGCCGAACAGCGTCGAGAACTTGATGATCGGGTTGAGGGCCACGCTCGTCGTGTCCTTGAACGGATCCCCGACCGTGTCGCCCACCACCGTGGCCGCGTGGAGCGGGGTGTTCTTCTCCTTGAGATCGACCTCGACGAGTTTCTTGGCATTGTCCCAGGCGCCGCCGGTGTTCGCCATCGAGATCGCCTGGAACAGGCCGAAGATCGCGATCGATACCAGGTAGGCGACGAAGAAGTTGGGGTCGAAGAGGGCGAAGGCCAGGGTGATCGCCATCAGGGCGATGAAGATGTTCCACATCCCGCTCTGGGCGTACTCGGTGCAGATCCGCACCACCGTCTTCGAGTCCTCGATGTCGGCCTCGGCCTTGTCGAGGTTCATGTTCTTCTTGATGTACTCGACCGCCCGGTAGGCGCCGGTCGTCACCGCCTGCATCGAGGCGCCGCAGAACCAGTAGATCACCGCACCGCCGCAGATGAAGCCGAGGAGCACCGGGGCGTCGGTGAGGCTGAGGGCGAGAAGGCCGTCCTTCTTGAGGGCGAGGATGATCGAGAAGATCATCGTCGTCGCCCCGACCACGGCCGTGCCGATGAGCACCGGCTTGGCAGTGGCCTTGAACGTGTTGCCGGCCGAGTCGTTGGCCTCGAGATAGTGCTTGCCCTGCTCGAAGTCGGGGCGGAAGCCGAAGTCGCGCTCGATTTCCTTCTCGATCCCGGGGAGCTTCTCCGTCTGGGCGAGCTCGAACACCGATTGGGCGTTGTCGGTCACGGGGCCGTAGCTGTCGACGGCGATGTTCACCGGGCCCATGCACAGGAACCCGAAGGCGACGAGGCCGAAGGCGAAGATCGAGGCATATTCCCCCATCACCTGATCGAGGC
>VGZO01000067.1 GCA_016872555.1 Planctomycetota bacterium | reverse complement strand
AGCCGTCAACGCGGAGGCGCCGCCGGGGGGATTTCGCAGCGGATTGGCAGCCGACGGTGAAACGTCGGGCAGTGGCGTGACCGGCGGAGTCACCGGTGGGGCTACCGGGGCCTGGGCACGGACCATGCCAAGCGTCGACGTGGCGACCAGCACGGTGATTACCCACGCGAGGCGGCGCATGGCGGCTTCCAGCGGAAGGTATGACGGTCCGGCAAGTGGCGCAGACTGAAGGTGGAGCTTGTCGGCCACGACGACATCGCTGCCGTGGAAAAACCCGCAGGGAGGGATCGGCCGGCATGTCCGGCATGATCCATCCAGTGGCGCCCGCGCCCTATCGCTTGCCCATCCCGCCGCGTGAAGCGCCCGTCAGGGCTGCGGGACCCGGGCCAACGGCAGCCGGACATAGGGCACGACCGCCTCCGGGGAGACCGTCGGGGTCTGCGCGAGCCGGCGCGCACCGCCACGGGCGATCGCGCCGGCCGTGACGAGCCCCTCGCCGGGTGGTGGCTGGATCGTCGCCGCCAGCTCGGCGGCGAGCCCCGGTACGCGCTCGAGCGTGAAGTCGATGAGCTCGTGGAGCGTGACCACGCCGTCGCGGCCATGGATGCCATGGCCGTCGGCGGCGCCACCGAGCGCCTCGAGCAGACTTTTCGTGAACGCCCCATGCCCCCAGGCCTTCGATTCGAGGCTCTTCTCGTCGTCGGCAGCCGCCGCGACGACGACGACGAGGTTTTCCTGGAAATCGCGGAGTGTCGTGCCCCGCCCGCCTGGTCCGAGCGCCCCGGAGTGGCAGGTGTCGACCAGCGCGAGCTTGCGGCAGGGAAGCTCCTGCACTTCGGCGAGATCTTCCCAGAGCAGGACCTGCGATCGCGCGGGGAGCAGGTTGCCGGCCCGATCCTCACCGATCGTGCGGACGTCGAGATCGTGGCACAGGAACGCGTATTGCGGTGAGTCGCCGCCGGTCGTGATGCCGTGGCCGGCGAGGAACAGCACGAGGATGTCGTCGGGCCCGACGTCGGCCTGCCGGCAGGCTTCGGCCACCTGCCGCGCCGAGCCGGTCCACCCGACTTTCGTGACTTCGCCATCGGCGAGCAGCCGGTCGAACGCCACGTCGAACGGCCCCGTGCCGGTGGCCAGTGCGTCGCGAACGCTCCGCGCGTCGTGGACGGCGAAGTCGAGGTCGGGAACCGACGGATGGTCGTCTCCGGCGCGCCCCTTGGGATAGCGGTCGACGCCAACCGCCAGCACGAAGAGCCGCGGGCGGCGCGGCGCCGTGGCGACCGGAGCGGTGATCGCCACCGAGTCGAGGCCCGTCGTCTGCTGGCGCGTGCCGGCGAACACCTGGACGAGATGCCGCTCCCCCGCCGGCAGCCGGACGCCGTCCCAGGCATAGCGCTGCCGTCGCGGCGAGTTGGTCGCCGGATCGGCGGGGCGGTCGTCGACGAGCCGCGGCCTGACGCCGGCCAGCGCTCCGGAGACGTAAGCCCGCACGCGCTGCGGGTCGATGCCGTCGGGGATTTCGACCTCGGCCTCGATCGCGATCGGCTGATCACCGACGGCCGAACCGGGAAGGGGCGACGTGATCCTCACCGTCGGGGCCGCCGCGAGAAGACGGGGGAGCACGAGGGACGACGAATCGGGAATGTCGCGACCAGTGGCGCGCAGCGCGCCATCGAGGCTCCCGGCGACGAGCAGCCGGCTGATCACGTCGGGGCGTTCGAGGCGGCGCCGAAAGTCCTTGGCCTTGTGGAATCGCGGCAGACGGTCGAGCCCGCGGTTGACGAGCCAGCCGAAGAACGTGTCGCCGTTTTCACTGGCGGCGTAGTACCCACGCGGTGTCCACATCGCCCATTCGCCATCGGGGCGGACGACGAGCGCGGCGACGTTTTCCCAGGCCGGCATCCGCTGGAACGGCCGCTCGATCGGCACGCCGTTGCGGGCGACTGTAAACGCCACCAGCGCACCGAACGGCACCGTCGCCAGGGTATCGAGAACGGGCTGGCCATCGGCCGACTCGACGCGATCTTTGCTGCCGTCGGGCCGCTCTCCCCGGGCCCACGACACCTTGTCGATCGTGTCGCCGATGCGGACGTCGCGCGCGGCCAACGGGCCCGCCGGCGCGACAGCCTTGACGACCAACCGCCCTGCTTCCACGGCCGCGTCGATGCCCCACCGGTCGTGGAGCGGCGCGGCGCCGCGGTCGATCCCGGCCAGCGACCAGAGCATCACCAGGCCGTCACGGCCTCCGCTGGCAAGCCACTCGCCGCCGGGAGCGACGGCCAGAGCCGTGACCATGTCTTCATGGCCACGAAACCAGCGAATGAGCTCGCAGCTTCGCGCCGGATCGGCCACCAGACGCCAGACACCGATGCCCCGGTCGGTCGCGATCGCCACCGCGAACGGCTCCGCCTGCCCCGGGGCGGTCAGCCAGCTCACCACCCGCCCACCATCGGTCGCCTTGCCCTGCCACGAGACCTCCATCTCGATCGTCGCGGCAAACGCCGCGGCGCGCACGAGGCGGAGCCTGGTCACCCCCGGGGCGTCCGCCGGCTCGGCAGCCAGCGCCCAGCCGCCCGGATTCCCCGCCGGCGGGAACCACCCGGCGGCCTCGCCGACGGGGGTAAACGCGAGGCGCTCCACGTCGAAGGCCCGCTCCCATGCTCCCGCGGGCGTGCCGCGCGTGGCGACTGCGAGCCGGCGGGGCGCCAGCACGAGCGGCGCGTCGACTTTTCCCTTGGCCCGGGTGATGTCGCGGGTCGCCGGCGCCCGATCCGCGGGCGGCGGCGGCCGCATCGGGTCGTCGAACGCGATCCGGGTGATCGTGCGACCGACGCCGCCGAGCGACAGCGGCGCGGCAGCCGCCCGCTCATCGCTCAACTCCGCGATCGGAATCACGAACACCTCGTGGTCGAGACCGCCGTTCCAGGCGATCTGCTTCCCATCACGGGTCAGCGTTAACGCCGTCGGCACCCCGGCAGTCTTTCGGCTGGCGACGAGCCGCTGCGTGGCGACGTCGCGCACCTCGAGCCGGTTCGGACTGCCCTCTCCTGCAATCGCGACGACCACCTGCGAACCGTCGGGGGTCAGGAGCAGTGCCGTGCCGAGCCCCTTCTCCGTCGACCACCCCGCCACCGGAGCATCCCCCGTCGGCGGCCCGACGAACACTATCCCGGTCCCGGAGAGCGATGCGATCACCGTGCCGTCGGCAGACGCCGCCAGCGCTTCGATGGAGTCGACATGGGGTGTGGGAAGATCTCGGTGCGGCCGATCGGGCAGGGAAAGATCGACGAGCCGAACATTCCACACCCCGCGCCACTCGC
Source organism: Planctomycetota bacterium (assembly GCA_016872555.1). Lineage (NCBI taxonomy): Bacteria > Pseudomonadati > Planctomycetota > Planctomycetota bacterium. Next base: position 11,473 of record VGZO01000067.1, on the reverse strand, counting down.
GCGGCTTGGCAGCGTGGTCGGCCGCGTTGGTCAACACCCCGAATGCCACCTTCCGCTCGCCGACGGCGATTACCGGCCGGCGGAAAAAATCCGGATCCGACTCGAGCGCCATGGCGAGCGCCCGGCCATGCTCCTCATCGAACCGCTTCGCCAATTCGACCGGACGCCAGTCGGCGCCGCGCTCCCAGGCATATACCTGCCCGGCGAAGTCGCGCGACACGAGCCACGCGCCGTCGGCGGTGAAGTCGACGGCATTTACCGCCTGCCGGTGCCCCTCCCGATCGCCGCCGCCGAGGGTCTTCACGAACGTGCCATCGGCGGCCCGGACGAGGACGATCTCGCCGATGCTCCCCATCGCGCCGTTCCCGGCCACCGCCACGACCGGATCGGCGCCGGGCGACACCGCCAGTGCCTGGATCGCCCCACGCGTCGCCCGGGCGACCTGCCAGCGGATGACGCGCTCGCGGAGCCGGGCCCGCTCCATCTCGCCGACGGCACCCGCGCCGTCGGCAGGGGCCGCGCCCACCAGCGACCAGACGATCGCCCCCTTGTCGCGCCCCCCCGACACCAGCCGCCGGCCGTCGGGGAAGAATGCCAGCGCCAGGACATCGGCCGTGTGGCCGGGCAGGTCGAGGCGCAGCCAAGGATCGGCGGCCTCGGCGACGACGATGTCGCGCTGCGTTGCGTCCACGGCGGGTTCCACCGCAGGCGCCGCCACGATGCCGACGGCCGACGCGAGGCAGGCCCACGCCACCGCAAGCCACGCCCCGCTGCCCCGTCGTCGCATGTGTCCCTCCGCCCCGCCCGGAAGCCTTGCTTGTCCGCTCATCCTACCGTGCCGCGGCGCTGGTGGGTCGCGGGAGCGCGGCCAGTCAGTCGAAAAACAGCCGTGCCGCCGTGCCGCCGAGCATCGCGGTGCGCTCGGCGCCGGAGAGGAAGTCGCAGCGATCACGCACCAGCGCCACGCTCGGGCCATACCCCTGCCCGTCGGCCAACTGGTAGGGGCAATCGGTGGCCCACATCAAACGCCCGGCGCCAAACGCGTCGCGGAGCCGGCGCACCAGCGCTGCGAGGTCGTCGTATGGAGGACGCTTCGCGCCCAGCGCGTAGAAGGCCGATACCTTGACGTGGACCGTGGGAAACCGGGCCAAGCCCTCGAGCGCCGCGATGTCGCCCTCCGCAGCGGGACCGCGCATCCCGATCCGGGCGAAGTGGTCGATGACGACCGGCGTCCGGGGATAGCGCTCGATCTGCCGGCGGATCGCCGGGAGCGCGTCGGGATCGGCCAGCAGGCACATGGCCACCTGCTCGTCGGCCGCGGCGCTCCACAGCCGGTCCATGGCGGCGTCGCCGCGCCACGCTTCGGCCTTCGCCCGGTCGGCGTAGAGCCGGTAGCCGCGCACGCCACGGGCGCGCAGGGCGCGGAGCGTGGCACCGGCATCGGCGCTGGTGTGATCGATGATCGCCACGCCCGCCAGGGCCCGAGGGTGGGCGGCGATGCAGTCGAGCATGTAGGAGTTGTCGAAGCCGTAGAAGCTCATCTGGATGAGGACCACGCGCCCGACACCGTGGGGCCGGCAGGCGGCAAACAGCTCGTCGACCGTGAAGCTCGGCGGCTGCATGTCGGCGACGGTGAACCCGGCGGCCAGCGGATAGCGGGCCGTGTCGGGTGTCCAGACATGGACATGGGCATCGACGAAACCGCCGGGCTCGCCGGCAGCAGGCGCCGCCAGCCCCGTCGCCGCGCCGGCCGCCAGAGCACCACCGAGAAAACCGCGCCGCGTGGCCATCGTGGTCCCTCCGTTCACGCCCGTCCCCGCTCCCCCGCGGCGCGGGCCCATTCGCGATAAAACCCGCGCGCCGTCTCGAGCGCCGTGATGTCGACGAATTCGTCGGCGGCATGGGCCTGGTCGATGCTCCCGGGGCCGAACACGAGGGCATCGACACCGGCGCGGGCAAACTTGCTGGCGTCGCTGCCATAGGGCACGCCGACGATCTGCCCGTCGAGCCCGAGACGGGAAGCGACGTCGCGCGCCGCCGCCACGGCGGGGCGGTCGGCAGGTGTGTCGAGCGCCTCGTCGACGAGAAACGGCTCCTCGACCTCGATCCGACAGCCGGGCACGCTCTCGACCGCGGTCAGCACCTGCCGGTATTCGTCGAGCGCGTCGGCGGCGCGCTCGGCCGGAAGCAGCCGACGGTCGACCGCGAGCGTGCAGGTTTCGGGGACGATATTGATCTGCACGCCGCCGGCGATCATCGACACGGTGCCGGTGGCGCTGCCGAGCAGCGCGTGGGTCCGCGCGGCGAGCGTGGCGTGGAGGGCGTCGAGGGCGAGGACGACGCGCGCCCCCTGGACGACTGCATTGGCGCCGAGCCACGGCTTCGACGTGTGGGCGGCCCGGCCGTGGACGTGGATCCGGAAGCGCAGCACGCCCTTGGTGGCCGTCACGATCCGCAGGTCGGTCGGCTCGGCGACGACCGCCGCGGCCGCGCGGAGGTGCTCGACGAGCCGCGACACGCCGCGAAACGCGTGCTCCTCGTCGATCACCGCGGCGAGCACGACCTCGGCGGGCGGCGGCGGCCCGGCGGCCAGATCGACCAGCGCGTGGAGCATCGCCGCCAGGCCCCCCTTCACGTCGCAGGCGCCGCGGCCATGGAGCCGGCCGTCGGCGACGCGCGGCGCGAACGGCGCGATCGTCATTCCGGCCGGCGAGACGGTGTCCATGTGGGCTTCGAGCACGACCCGCCGGCCGTCGTCGCGCCCCGGCACGACACCGAGCACGTTGGCCCGGCCCGGCAGCACCCCCTGGACGACCGTGCGGATCCCGCGCTCGACGAGGAACGCCTCGACCCAGGCCGCGACCGCGCTCTCGCCGGGGCCTGGCGCACCGCCGAGCGTGGGATAGGCGGGATTGACGCTGTCGATGGCGACGAGGGCCGCGAGCGTGTCGGCGACGGTCGGCATGGGCGTCCCCCGGAGCGAAGCGAGGGCGACAGTCTACCGGCAAGGCCTGGCAGCGCTGCTTGGCGACATCCCCGCCCGGGCGTACAACCGGGCGGGCCGAGGAGCCGCGGAGCCGCCCGGGGGGTCGGGGGGCCGCGGTCGTGCCTCACGCCCGGCGAGGTCGCTCCCATGCCACAGCCATTCCACTCCCGTCTCTCGCGCCGCGCGTTCGGCGCCTGCGCCACGCTCGCCACCGGCGCCGCCGCGGCACCGGCGCTCGCCGCCGTCCGCCAGTCAGGCAGCGAGACGATCGTCGGCGAGGGGGCGCACACGTTCCGCGTCAAGCACGACTTCCCCCAGCTGCCCGCCCCCTACACCTGGCAGACCACGCACAACGTCGCCGTCGACGGTGCCGGCAACCTGTACGTGATCCACGAGGGGCGCAAGGAGCAGAAGGACCACCCGGCGATCTTCGTGTTCGATCCCACCGGAAAATTTCTCCGCGCGTTCGGCAGCCAGTTCCAAGGGGGCGGCCACGGGATCGAGGTCCGGCAGGAGGGGAGCGACGAGTTTCTCTATGTCTGCGCCTACCAGCAGGTGAAGGCGTTCGCCAAGCTCTCGCTCGATGGCGAAACGGTCTGGTACAAGAAGGCGCCGATGGAATCGGGCGTGTATGCCCCGGGGGAAGACATCTCCACCAAGCCGAGCTGGAACCGGCAGGGCTTCCTCCCCACCAACGTGGCCTTTCTCGACGACGGTGGCTTTCTCCTCGCCGACGGCTATGGCACGTTCAAGATCCACCGCTTCGACAAGGACGCGAAGTGGGTGAGCTGCTTCGGCGGGGCCGGTGACGGCAAGGGGACGTTCAACACCGCCCACGGCCTGTGGGTCGACCGCCGCCCGGGTCGCGAGCCCTCGATCGTGGTCACCGACCGGGCCCACGACACGCTGCAGATCTTCGCGATGGACGGCACCTACAAGGAGACGCTGACCGGCTTCGGTCTCCCGGCCAACGTCGACACCTGGAAGAACCTGATGCTCGTGCCGGAGCTGAAGGCCTGCGTCACGCTCCTCGACGAGAAAAACCAGGTCGTCGCCCGGCTCGGGCGGGCCGTCGAGCGGCTCGGGGAGATCCAAAATCTCCGTGGCCAGCCCGACAAGTGGCTCCCCGGGCAGTTCGTGCACCCGCACGACGCCTGCTTCACGCCCAATGGCGACATCTTCGTCGCCGAGTGGGTCGCCACGGGGCGCGTGTCGAAGCTCGAGCGGGTCTGACAGGCGTGGCGTGCGGATCGGCCGAACTGGCGGCGGCGATCAGCCGGCGCCTCCGGCACTGCCGAGGACGAGCGTGCCCGGTCCGCCACCGGCCGGCGCGAACTGGCCGGTCGCCACGAGCGTGCCCGTCAACAACCCTCCGGACTGCGTCGACGAACCGGTCGAGCCCGCGCCGGCGATCTCGGTACCCCCGGCATTCCCAGCCGACGGGTTGACGATCAGGACCGTGCCGGAGCCTGATCCGCCCGCGGGGGATCCGCTGGAGACCGCCTGGCCGAACTTCATCGGCCGCGTGGCGACCGTCCGGCTCAGCAGGCCGGCGGCATCGACCTGCCGCAGCCGGAACACGTAGTTGGCATTGGGGACGAGACCGTCGATCGAGATCGCCCCGGCGGTGCTGGCCACGGTGCCCAGTGCCGCCCAGCCGGCGTCCTTGAGCCGACGGTACTCGACCACCGTCTCGGTGCGGGTGGCCGCCTGGGGATCGTTCCAGGTGAGCACCGTTCCGGCAGCACTGGCTTCCGCGCCGAGCCGATAGTCCGCGTCGACGGGAGTCGTCACCGCGCGGGTCCGCGGCGTGTAGACACCACCGGCGGCGAGGATCCGAAACGTGTAATGCCGTCCGCCCGGCAGGCCGTCGATCGTGGCCACGCCCGCTGCGGCCGGAAACTCGCCGACCCGCACCCAGTCGGCGGCAGCCAGCCGCCGGTATTCGACGATCTGCTCGCCCGAGCCCGCGGCGACGGCGTCCCACGAGATCCGCGCGCCGCCGGTGGCGGTCGTCTCGGCCGTGATCCCGACGGCGGACCCGGTCGTGACCGGTCGCGACGGCAGCGACGGTCCACCGCGCTCCTGGAGCAATCCGTAGTTGGTCTTCGCCACGCGGAACACGTAGTGGGCCGACGCGTCGAGCCCGACGACCGGCAGCGTCGTCGCACCTGTCACGGTGCCGACGGAGGTCCAACTGGCGTCGCGGAGACGGCGCGCCTCGACGACGTAGCCGTCGAACGCTGTTCCCTCGTCGCTCTGGCTGGCATGGGGGTCGTTCCAAGTGACGACGATGCCGTCGGCGGTACGGGTGGCGACGACATCCGTCGGCGAGCCGCGGTCGACGATCCAATCCGCATTCGGCGTCGTCCAGCCGCCACTGTCGGCGACGAACCGGTCACCGGTCACGACGTTGACATACGGCACCAGCGCCATCGTCGCGATGCCCGAGGGCGGGATGAACCCGTAGGGCGGCACGCCCACTTCCGAGGTCGTGCGCCAGAACGGCTCCGGAATCGGGTTGCCGTCGTCATCAACGGGCGGAAGCCAGCAGTCGGGCAGGCTGTCATCACTCGACCAACCGCCATCGTCGGGGGGCAAGCAGGAGATGACCATGATTCCCGGATCGGTGACCGTGTCGACGTCGACCTGGCCGTCGTCGGGGGGCACGAAGCCGTCCCATGGATCGCTGCCGTCGTCGGCGGCGAGCGCTCGCCGCACTTCGAGTCGCTCGACACGCACCGATTCACTCCCCCGGCGACGTCGGTCCGGACGGCCGGCAAACAGCGCGGTGACCAGTGACATTCGAGCGCTCCAAAAGCCAGTTGCGGGCGCCGCCGCCTCGCGGCGCGGACGATGGCTGCATGAAAATCGGTCGTGCGGTCCCCTTGCCCGCAGGCAGAGTATCGCGTGAGTCAGGGAGAGACCACCTTGTGGCGGGAGGCTATGGATCCCCGGTGATCCGGTCAATCGCCACGTGCGCCCGAAGACCCCGTCATTCGCCTCGTTTTCCCCGTCGCGACGCGTTGGAGCGCGGTCTGCCGGAATCGATTCTTTCAGGTTCGCAAGCCGCCAGCCCTGCCGGCGACGTTTCAGCGAGAGCACGCCTTCCGATCGCCCCCTTCCCTGCTGCCACCGTCTCAGGCCAATAGCTCGGTCGCGACGCGCGCGGGCTTCACACCGGTGAGCTTGTAGTCGAGCCCCTGGAAGCGCACGGCGAGGCGCTGGTGGTCGAGGCCGAGGCAATGCAGCAGCGTGGCGTGGATGTCGCGCACGTGGAGGCCGCCGGCGACCGGCGCGAATCCGAATTCGTCGGTCTCGCCATGGACGAGCCCGGGGCGAAAACCACCGCCGGCGAACCACATCGTGAACGCGTCGATGTGGTGGTTGCGCCCCGTGCTCTCGCGCTTCTCCCCCATCGGCGTCCGCCCGAACTCGCCCCCCCAGACGACGATCGTGTCGTCGAGCAGGCCGCGGCGCTCGAGGTCGAGCACCAGGGCGCTGCTCGCCCGGTCGACCTGGCCGCAGATCTCGGGGAGATGGGTCTCGAGGTTCTCGGTCGTGCCGCCGTGGTGATCCCAATTGGTGTGGTAGAGCTGCACGAAGCGCACGCCGCGCTCGACGAGGCGCCGGGCGAGGAGGCAATTCCGCGCGTAGGTGGTCTCGCGCGGGTCACGGATCCCGTACAGCGCGAGCGTCTCGGCCGACTCGCCGGCGACGTCGATCAGGTCGGGTGCGCTCGACTGCATCCGGTAGGCCATCTCGTAGCCCGCGACACGGGCCGCGATCTCGTCGTCGCCGGTGGCGGCGAGGCGCCGCTCGTTGAGCGCCCGGACGGCGTCGACCACGCGGCGCTGGCGCGCGGCGTCGACGCCGGCGGGCGCCGACAGATTGAGGATCGGGTCGCCGCTGTTGCGCAGCGGCACTCCCTGGTAGGCGCTGGGGAGGATTCCGCTGCCCCACAACACAGCCCCGCCGCGGGGCCCGCGCGGGCCGCTCTGGAGGACGACGAACCCCGGCAGGTCGCGGCACTCGCTCCCCAGGCCGTAGGTCAGCCACGCCCCCATGCTCGGCCGGCCGAATTGGCCGCTGCCGGTGTTCATGAACAGCTTCGCCGGGGCGTGGTTGAACAGGTCGGTCGAGCAGCTCTTCACGATGCACAGCCGGTCGACGATGCGCCCCGTCTCCGGCAGCAGGTCGCTGACCCAGGTGCCGTTCGCCCCGACCTGACGGAACGACCGCTTCGAGCCGAGCAGATCGATGCGGTGGCTCGAATCCATGAACGCGAACCGCTTCCCGGCGATGAAGCTCTCGGGGATCGGCGTTCCGCTGCGCCGCGCCAGCTCCGGCTTGTAGTCGAACAGGTCGAGCTGGCTCGGACCGCCGGCCATGAACAGATAGATCACCCGCTTGGCCCGCGGCGCGAAATGCGGCGCACGCGGCGCCAGCGGGTCAGCGACAGCCGCGGCTCCGGCCTTTCCGGCAAGCAGTTCACCGAGTGCCAGGCTGCCGACCCCGACGCCGCAGCCGCCGAAGAAATGGCGGCGCGTCTGCTCGCGGAGGAGCCGGCCGGCACTGCCCGCGCCGCATTCGGGGCGATCACTCACGGGTCACCGTCTCGTCGAGGTTGAGGAGCACGCGGGCGGCATCGGCCGCCTCGAGCGCGGCCAGGACCGTGAGCTCATCGGCATCGGGGTGCCGTCCGGTGCAGCGGCGGAACGCGGCCTCGATCCCGTCGTCGCGAACGACCGCGGCCAGGGCCTCGGCCAACTCGACGAACGCGGCATCGTTGAGGAGCGTCAGCGCCTGCAGGGGAGTGTTGCTGCGGTTGCGGCGGGTGCAGGTCGAGAAGCCGTCGGGGGCGTCGAACACCGCCAGTGCCGGCGGGGGGCTCGCGCGAAACAAAAACGTGTACAGCCCGCGGCGATAACGATCGGGGCCGGTGCTCGTCGGCCACGGGCGTTTCACCTGCCCGACCGCGGTCGCTCCGTCGGGGATCGGCGGATACACCGGCGGCCCGCCGAGCGTGGGCGCGAATTTCCCGCTCGCGACCAGCGCCACGTCGCGCACGAGCTCCGCATCGAGCCGCAAGCGTTGCTGCCGCGCGACCCACCGGTTTCCCGGATCGGCGGCGCGCGACTCCGGACGAGCGACCGAGCTCATCCGGTAGGCACGCGACGACATGATCAGCCGGTGCAGTGCCTTGACGCTCCAGCCGCGTGCCTGGAACTCGAGCGCCAGCCAGTCGAGCAATTCCGGATGCGAAGGCGGCGCGCCGGTGAGGCCGAAATCGCTGTCGGTCTCGACGAGCCCGCGCCCGAACAGCCGCTGCCAGACGCGATTGACGGCGACGCGCGCGGTGAGCGGGTTGTCGGGGCCGACGAGCCACCGGGCGAGCTCGAGGCGCGTCGGCCGGGCCCGGTCGGCCGTGAGCGGCGGGAGGACGGACGGAGTGCCGGGGGCGACCTCGTCGGCGGGGCGGGTGAAATCGCCCTGCACGAGGATCCGCGTCGAACGCGGCTGCTTGAGCTCCTCGAGGACGAGCGTCGTCGGCCCCGCGGCGACCTTCCCTTCCAGTTCCGTGAACCGTTCGTTGAGCGCGCGGAGCTCCTGATCGGCGGCCCCGGCGCCGGCGGCGAACAAGATCCGGCGCTGCTCGGCCGAGCGCTTCGCGGGCTCGACGGCCAGCGCCGCCGCGGCCGGCTTCGGCAGCGCCTTGCGCACGTCGTCGCCCACCGCCGCCTCCCAGGCGTCGAGCTCCGCCTGCCGCGCGGCGACGTAGGCCGAGACGGCGCCGCGGGCCGCGTCGCGCTCGGCGGTGAGCGCCGCGAGATCGACGCCCGGGGCGGCGACCTTGAGCTTCGGCTCGTTCTGGTCGTTGAAGAACGCGAACAGCCGGTAATAGTCGCGCTGGCTGACGGGGTCGAACTTGTGGTCGTGGCACTGGGCGCAGCCGATCGTGAGCCCGAGCCAGACGACGCCGGTCGTCGCCACCCGGTCGAACACGCTCTCGATCCGGTACTGCTCCTTGTCGACGCCCCCTTCCTCGTTGATCTGCGTGTTGCGGTGAAAGCCGGTGGCGACGCGCTGCGGCAGCGTCGCCCCGGGAAGCAGGTCGCCAGCGAGCTGCTCGACGGTGAACGTGTCGAACGGCATGTCGTCGTTGAACGCACCGACGACCCAGTCGCGCCACGGCCAGATCTCGCGCGGCGAGTCGATCGAGTAGCCGTTGCTGTCGGCATAGCGGGCCATGTCGAGCCAGCCGCGTGCCTGCCGCTCGCCGTAGTGGGGGCTGGCGAGGAGCCGGTCGACCAGCGCGCCCCAGGCGGCCTCCGGGTCGCGCTGCCAGGCGGCGAGAAACTCGTCGATCTCCGCCACCGTCGGCGGCAGCCCGACGAGGTCGAGGCTCGCGCGGCGGAGAAGCGTTTCCGGGCTTGCCTGGGGTGCGGCGGCGAGCCCTTCGCGCTGCCATGCCGCGGCGAGGAACCGGTCGACGGGATGGTCGACGCCGGCGACGACCGGAGGTGCCACGGCCACGGGAGGCCGAAACGCCCAGTGGCTCTCGTATGGCGCCCCGGCGGCGATCCAGCGCACCAGCGTGTCGCGCTCGGCTGCCGACAGCGACCGCCCGGTCTCGGGTGGAGGCATGACGATGTCGGGGTCGGTCGCCTCGACGCGCTTCACCACCTCACTGTCGGCCGGCACGCCGGGAACGATCGCCCGCTGCCCGGAGTCGAGCAGCGCCGTGGCCCCTGCGGCGGTGTCGAGCCGCAACCCTGCCTGCCGGGCGTGCTCGTCGAAACCGTGGCAGGAGAAACAGTTGGCGGCGAGGATCGGGAGGACGTCGCGGGAAAACGACGGCGCCGCAGGCTCGGCCGCGCGCCCGGGGGCGGCCCCCCCTGCAGCCGCGACCAAGGCGGCCACGGCGATCCATCGGCGCGGCGATCGCGATCGGGGCGGCATGGCCCGAGTATAGGCAGCCGCCCCATCACTCGATGATCTCCATCACGACCCGGAAGCCGACGGTGGCCGATGATGACATGACCGATGCCGAGAAGCCCGGCCACGCTCGGAAGTTCGACTCGGCGTTCCCCGTGAGTGCTTTACGAACAGCCCACCCCTGCGGGTGAATTGACCACCGGCGTCGCCACACGGCCCGTTCTTCACCCGTCACGTCCTTGGTCAGTGACGTTCAGGGATCGTTCGCCAGCGCCGTCAACTCATCCGCCAATCGCGGCAGGGGCACCTGGATCGCGTTGCCGGCCAGGGCGCGGCGGTGGCCTTCGAGCGTGACGACCAGCAGCGGATCGAGCGGGGCAACCGCCCTGGCGACGCCGCGCGGGACGACGGCCCCGAGCGCCGCGTGACCGCCGAGCTTGGCCTCGATCGGCACCCAGACCGGGCCGCGGCGGACCGTCTCCAGCCGCACCAAAAAGTCGAGCTCCTCGCCGTCGCGCGTCCGCCAGACGTGGATCTCCATCCCCAGGAGCCGGTGATCACGACAACGCACCAATTCGGCGAACACCGCCGTCTCGAACAGCGGGCCGATCTGCGGGCTGACCAGAAGCGGCTCGAGGGTTCGCCAGCCCTGGAGACGGGCCGCGACGCCGACGTCGAGAAGGTAGACCTTCGGTGCCTTCACGAGGCGGGCGTTGAGGTTCGTGGCGTGGGGACGAACCAGCGCCACGACGGCGTTCTCCTCCAGGAGCGCGATCCACTCCGCGACAGTCGCCCCCTTGACGCCGGCCTGGCGACCTATGTCCGACGCATTGAGCAACTGGCCGGTGCGGGCGGCAAGCAGGCCGAGAAACGTCCGGAAGGCGCCGAGCTTGGCGACGCCGGCCGTGGCGGCGATGTCTTTTTCGATGAACGTGCGGACATGGTCGTCTAGGTAGCGGACCGGGTCGAGCGCGCGATTGGCGTACAGCTCTGGCCAGCCGCCGCGTGTGAACAACTCGCGTGGCCCGATTCCCGCTCGGTCCAGCTCCGCGGCCGACAGGTTGTGGAGGCGATAGTAATTGGCGCGTCCCGAGAGGGATTCCTTCGCCGCCCGGTCGAGTTGAGTGGCATTGGAGCCGGTGACCCACACGGGCGGGATCGAACGATCGGCCCGGCGCGCCGCGTCGATTCGCAGCTTCAGCTCGCTGAGTAGGCCCGGCGCCTCCTGGATCTCGTCGATGAGGGTCGGCCGCAGTCCCGGCCCGAGAACGACAGCTGGCTCCCGACCGGCGAGGGTCCGCGTCTGGGTGTCGTCGAGCGCGATGTCGAGCACCGGCCCGGCACTGGCGCGGAGCAGCCGGTGGCCAAGCGAGGTCTTCCCGCACTGGCGCGGACCGATCAGGATCCGCACGGGGAGCGCTCGTTCGCTGACAAAAAACCGCTCGAAGTCCCGCTCAAACCACATGGATGGCTACTTTACGCTGGCAACGGAAAACAGCCAAACGGCGGACAACCGCTTCCTCTGTCTGACTGCGAAACGAGCCTCGG
>VGZO01000066.1 GCA_016872555.1 Planctomycetota bacterium | reverse complement strand
CGAAACTCCTCATGGAGTGGCGAGTCGCTTGAAGTGGCGCCAACCGAAATCAAGCGATTCGTCGGGGATTTCGAGTTTTTTATGCGCTCAGCGCGAATCGCGCAAGTCCAAATTCGCTTGGATAAGGGCTAGCTTCTCGTCGGACCCGCGGCCGATCACAGAAAGCGACGACCTGGTAGCGCTGCTCCATGAAGGCACACACTCCCCGTCGGGCAACCATGCACCTGGTTGCAGCGCGGCGAATGCGATCGGTGCGGCGGTGCGTGGGGGACAGGTCATGGCTGGAACCGAGGGGCTCAAAGTGGTGGAAGGTTGTTCGATGAGGTGCTGGCGTGGTCGAGCGAGTGGTTCGTGGGGTTGTCGATGCCTACTGACGACTGGTCACTCGGATCGCGTGTGGCGGGGGCCGTAATCACCGGTCGCCGGCTCTGACGTCTGCGGAGGGGGAACGAAGTACGAGCACACAGGAATTCGCTTCGCTCTCTCCGGGTCAGCCGCCTGGGGCGCGACGAACGCGGAAGTACACGACGCGAAACCGACGGGGAGCCGACATCCGCCGCGCCTGAAACCAAGTGGTGCGGAATCGGGGAGCCCTGTGGACCAGCGGATTCATGGGTTGTTGCTCTCGAAACGGGAATGGTCATTCGGGAACCGATTCAGACCAGCGACAGGATCGAGACGAAGGCGACGATCGGGACGCAGCACAGGACCGCGTCGCGGAAGGTGAAGCCGGTGCGAGCTGCCACGAAGACGGAGCTGCGGTACATATGAACACCAGTTCTTCAAAGGGGTTGAGTAGTAGACGCGAAACGTGGAAGCGAGCTACGAACCGGGAAGGCGAAACGGGGGATGACGCGCGGCGGTCCGCGACGTTCAGCAGGTGGTCGACTGCGACGCACCAGCGCGGGGCGTCAGGCCGTCGAGCGAGCCTTCGGCATCGGTGTGGAACTGGACGGGCTCATCGACCACGTTCTTGATCCACAGCATCCGAGTCGAATCCGGCGCCTTGGCACCCGGCGCACCGGCAGGAACCGCGACCGCCTTGGTGGCTTGCGAGTCGGTGACGTTGCTCGACGACATTCCCGTCGTGAACAACAAGCAAGCGATCGCCATCACGGCGAGTGCGCCCGACCCCATCAGCGAGCCGCCGATGCGGGACATGGCGAAGGCCAACCGGCGCGACTCGGTGCGATCCAGCGCTGATTCGGGAACAGTGGAGAGCATCGGATACCTCGGTGTTAGGCCACCGCAAGCACCCGCCATGTATCAACCGAAGAGGAAAACCAAACTGCTTGTCATCTTTCAGAAGGGCCACCCGATTACCGGGCAGAACCTAAAACCAACAGAGCCGTGAGGCCAAGGCCTCACAAAACGAAACCGCAACACCTGAAAGAAGGTCAGTGGCTCCGCACGCGGCGAAACACATGACGAGGTGCAAGCAGTAGCGGTTCCTAGCAATCAGAAGTTAGTTGCGTCGATCAGCTGCGATCGACAAGGGCAATGTAGGCGATGAGGACCATCTGCGTCAACAGATGGTTTGAAAACTCACGAAATCCTCACAATACGGGCATCGATCTTCGAATTTCAAGCGATTTTCGCGATCTCGGTTCTTCACAAGAGACGCAAGAGAGTTGCGATAAAGGCTTGCGAAGCGGGTGTTGGCCAGCGATTGCAGCGTCGGAGCGTTCGTCGAAGTGAGGATGACGCCGTGTATGGCCAGGGAGTGCGGCCAGTTTGGGTGTTTTTTCGGGCTTTCAGCCCCATTTCAGCAAGAGCGAGTCATCGGCGTCGCACATGAGATCCGGTTGCCTGGAACGTGGATTACCGCCTCGAGAGCCGCCGTGGAGCCGTAATCGGCCTCGTTTCAAGCGGCTTTCGAGGGGTTCCGGGAGGATGAGTCGATGCCAGCGCCGGTGTCGGTGGACCTGGCCTGCCCGCATGCTGCCGGCCCCCCGGTGGACATCGCCATCAATGGCCCTGATCCACTCAGTCGATCGCGGATTCCATGCCGGGTTTGCGGTGGGCCGTCGCCCGCATCCAGCGCCCGATCACGTTGGCCACGGCGTGATCCTTCGACAGATCTGGCGCGCGAGCCCGGGAGGGTGGTCGACCCGGGCGGCGATGGATTCCCTGACTCCGCACGATCGCGCAGACTCGGCCGGCGTCGACGCGCCAGCGGCCTCGGAAGAGGGCAAGCTCAAGCTACTGTGCCGCCGCCTGGCGCTTGAACTCGAGCGGTTTGGCGTCGGCCGGGGCACCGACCACGAGGAAGTCGAACGCATCGGCCCCCTTTGAGGTCACTTTTCCGGCCATCGTTCCCTGTCCGTCCGTGACCAGCGCGATGGCGTCGGCTGCGGTCTCGATCGTGCCGGAGAGCTCCACAGCCGCCTTGCCGGCAGGGGTGGCCTTCCAGGTGAACGTCGAGTCCTCGCGGACGGTGAGCACCACGCTGTCCTTCCCCGCATCGGCCTTCCAGACGCCGACCAGGTCGGTCTCGGGGCCGGGAGCGGCCGCCGTTTCGGTCGCTTCGGCAGCCGGCTTCGCCGCCGCCTCAGCGGCCGTAGCAGGCGACTGCTCCGCGCTCTTCTCCTCCGGCGGTGGCGCCAGGGCCTCGAGAATGCGCTTGGCGACCAGATCCCCGGGCTGCTTGGCAACGACCACCGCGAGCGCTTCGCGCGCCAGATCGACGTGGCCACCGACGAGGTAGTGGTAGGCGAGGACAAAGTGGGCCGCGGCATCCCCCGGGCTCGCCTTGCACGCCGCCTCGAGCTTCCGCAGATGAGCCGTGTAGGCGTCGACCGAGCCATACAGGCTGCTCATGCTCGTCCAGTCCATGCCCGGAGCCGAGGCGAGGACGGCGTTGAGGGTCGCGGCGGCCTCGGGGTAGCGACCGAGCGCGAACAGCGCCAGGGCGCGGACCTCGTGGATCACCGAATCGCCCGGCGACAGCTTGACAGCCTTGTCGCAGCCGGCGAGTGCGGCGGAATAGTCTCCGGCCTTGAACTTCGCCAGGGCCGCGTCGAACAGCGCCGTGGCCTGGTTTTCAGCGGGTTGCGCGGTGGCGGTGGCAGTCGCCCCACTACCTCCCTGTGAGTCGCTCGAGCTCGTCGCGCCGTCGTTGGTGACGTAGTTGTTGACGACGATCGGCTGCGAGTAGTCGTAGGGGCTCGAAGCCACCACCGTCTGGGGGACGGTGGAGTAGTAGGGATTCACGTAGCTGGCGCCGTACCCGACGCCGTAGCCGAGGCCCCACCCCGACAGCAGCGAAGACAGCCCCCAGGTGGCGGCTCCGAACGCCAGCGGGGCGCCCCAGCCGCCGTAGTAGCCGTTGCCCCAGTTTCCACTCCAGCAGCCGTTGTACCAACCATATGACGGGTTCACGTAGCCGGTATTCCAGGCGTTTCCCCAGCCGCCGCCGTAGCCGCCGTAGCCATAGCCATACCCGCCGTAGCCATAGCCTCCACCGTATCCCAGCCCTCCGAGGCCCCAGCCTCCCAGGCCGCCGACGCCGATGGCGACGTTGGTATTGCCCCCCCAACCGCCGGCGCCCCAGTTGTTGAAGTTGTTGGTATTGAAATTGTTGCTGACGTTGAGGTTGTTGAGCGTGTTTCCGATCGAGTTGTTGTTGCCGCTGCCGATGATCGAGCCGTTGTTGACGGGCCGGTTGATCGTGCCCGGCCGATTCCACTCGCCGGGCCGGTTCCAACCACCAGGCCGGTCACCGCCGATCCCCGGGCGATTCCACCCGCCCTCGCCGGGCCGGTTCCAGCCTCCCGGCCGATCGCCGCCGATCCCCGGTCGGCTCGGGCGATTCCCCCCTGGGCGATTCCCGCCGCCGATTTCACCGGGTAGCGTCGTGACGCCACCATCGGGACGGTTGCCGATGCCATCGGGGCGATTGCCACCGATTCCCGGGCGATTCCCACCGCCTCCGGGTCGATTGCCGCCGATGCCCGGGCGGTTGATCCCGCCACCGCCCGGGATATTTCCAGCGTTGCCCCCGCCGCCACCAGGCGCAGGGAACGGCTTGGTATGTGGCTGACTACCGCCGCCGGTGATGCCACCCGGACGGTTGCCCCCCGCTCCGCCCCCCGGAGCCGGAAATGGCTTGGTCTGCGGGGAATTATTGATGCCACCGCCAATCCCACCCGGGCGATTGCCACCACCGCTGCCGGGAAGCGTGGCCCCGGGACCGGTTTGAATTCCCCCGCCTCCGGGCCTGTTGCCTCCACCGATCTGACCCGGAGTCAAAGACGGCGCCGGACGGGTCGAAAACCCACCCCCGGGCCGGCTTGCGGCACCGCCACCAAGCCCCCCAGGACGACTGCCGATGCCGCCGAGGCCACCCGGCGTTCCCCCAGGCGTAAAACCAGGGCGCGTCGACGGCGTGAGGCCAGGTCGGCCGGCGGGAACGCCTGCTCCCGAGAGTCCACCGGGGCGGCTGCCGATGCCCCCTGGCTGCAGCGCTGGGCGGGTCAACCCGCCGGCTCCCGGCTGACCGATCCCCGGGATTGCACCAGCTCCACCCGGACGCATGCCACCAAGCCCCGGGCGGCTCCCACCGATCCCGGACATTCCCCCCCCCCGGCATCGCCGGCCTGGACTGGGCGCTCGGGAGCGAGGGGCGCGACATGTTGGGCATCGCACCGCCGGGCCGCTGAAAACTCGGCCTCTGGGCCGCCGCACCCGGCGACATTCCCATTCCGCCCGGGCGTCCCTGCATCCCCGCCCCAGGGCTGGGGCGCGACATCTGGGGCATGCTCGGCCGCTGCATCCCCTGGGCCGGACGCGACGCTTGCGGCATGCTCGGTCTGGCACCCCCCCCGCCGACACGCCCCATCGACGGCCGCGCGCCCCCTCCGCCGGCCCGTCCGGGGGAGGCGACAGTCACCGCCGGAAACACGAGCGTCAGCGCCGCCACCGCGACGACCGGCCAGAGGAACACACCACTGAAAACTCGCGGGAAACACTTCATCGCAGCCGCATCACCCAGAGGTCACCGTCACCCAGAGGTCACCGTCACCCAGAGGTCACCGTCACCCAGAGGTCACCGTCACCCAGAGGTCACCGTCACCCAGAGGTCACCGTCACCCAGAGGTCACCGTCGCCGAACCGAGCCACAGAGGTCACCAATGGGCAGGATCCTGCTTCACGCACCATCCCGACCGTCGTCCACCGTGCGGACACCATCTACGCTCCCCGTCGCAGCCTGTTCATTGCCCCGCCGGCTTGGCAGGAGTGGGAGTTCCTGACGCACCTGCAGCCGGAGCCGGCGGCGGAGCCCCCCCCTCGGGTGCCGGTGGCCGCCGGGCGATCTTAAGCTCGAAGTCGGGCTCGACGGCCCCGGCCACGATTCGGTCGGTCGAACGGATCGTGAAGTGGTCGCCATCGACCGGCGTCAGCTCGACGGTCGCCGAACCGGTCGTTCCGTCGGGAAGCGTCGCCTCGGAGCGGATCAGCCATCCCGTCTCGGTGGGGAACCACTCCCCCTCGCTGAACCCGCCGTCTGAATCGAACGTCCAGCTCCGCAGCACCCCCTCGATCGGATCAAAGCCGATCCGCTGGGCGCTCCTCGAAGCCTCCATTCCGCCGATCGCCAGCGTGTATTCACCGACCAAGAAATTGCCGTCTTCGCTGAAGCGGTAGCTGACCTCGGTCCGCCCCTCGGGGCTTTCGTCGATCCAGTCGCCGACCAGCCACGCGACCCCCTGGAGCATCTCGGCAGGGGTGGGCAGCGGATCGTCGGCAAACTCCCGGTAGGAGGCGACCGGCCAGGCATTTCCGACCTTGTCGCGCATCGCGACATAACGGAGCTGCGCCGCGGTCTGCCCGTCGTCGACGGTGATCAGGCGCACACCCTCCTCGACCGCCAGGTCGTCGCCGACCTGCCGCAGTCCGGTGATCTCCATCTGCAGCGTCGCCTTGGGAAACTTCTCGAAAAACGCCTGAAAAAGGGCAGTGATCGCCTTCCGCCCGCTGGTCACGGTGCCATTTTCGTCGATCAACTCCCCCTGTTCCATGAACAGCTCACCGAGCGCCTTGGCATCCCCGGCGTTGAAGGCCTTGACCGTTGACTCCCCCTCACGGGTGACGGCGGCGACGAGCTCCGCGAGAGGTTCAGCGATTTCGACGATCATGACATCGACCGCGGCTTGGTCGGCCGGCTTGGTCTCCTCGGTCACGGCAGGCTGCGGCGTCGGCTTGGCAATTGGCGCCTGGCAGAACCCCGGCGCCGCCCCGACGGCGACCAGCGCCGCCACCAACAACCATATCTGTCCGCGGATAAGGCCCTTCATGGCCGTTGTCCACTGTGGCGACCGCGCTCGACGCGACGACATGCACTCCTCCGCTGTGGTTGACCGCGATTCTTCTCCGCGCTGGATAAGCGGCGTAGTCCGTCATCATAGGGAAAGACGAGACGAGTCAACCAGCGACTCGCCGGTCCCTTGGTCGCGTTCCCGTCGGGCTGGCTCGGCACGCACCGTGGCGGCGACGGGCGGCGAAGTGATGTGGAAAAACCGACGTTTCCCGGACGAGACTGCCGGAAGTTGCCGACTCTTTCACAACTCCGGCAGCGCCCGGGCTCCCGGCGGACTTCTCCGCGCAGCGGCTGCTATCTTCCGCCGATTGATCGTCCGAATGTGCCACCGTTGGACACGGACGAAAACGCCGTCGATCCCTCAGGAGAAGCCCCGATGCCCACGCCGTCCGACAAGGCCCTGTCGCTGTTCGAGGAGTTCAAGAACTTCGCCTTCAAGGGCAACGTCATCGACCTTGCAGTCGGCGTGATCATCGGCGGGGCATTCGGCAAGATCGTCTCGAGCCTGGTCGACAACATCATCATGCCGGTTGTGAGCCTGATCATGCCGGGCGACAGTGGCTATAAAGATTCGGCGCTCACGATCGGCGGCAAGACAGTGCCGTACGGCGCGTTTCTCGGCGACATCGTCAGCTTTCTGCTCCTCGCCCTGGCGCTGTTCGTGTTCATCGTCAAGTTCCTCGGCTGGCTGATGAAGTCGAAGGCCGCGGCAGCCGCGGTCGCCCCGCCGCCGCCGACGAAAGACCAGGAACTGCTGATGGAGATCCGCGATCTGCTCAAGCAGCGCGGCTGAGCGGTTCGGCAGCTGCGGCCGCGGTCGGGTGCCGATCTCGACGCCGCGGTTCGGCCGGACGTCCGCTTGACAAAACGCCCCGGGAAAACAGAGCGGGCCGGACGGTTTCCCGTCCGGCCCGCTTCTTTTCGCTCAGGTGCCCGCAGTGCGGGGGCCTGAATCAGCAGCCCTTCTTGCAGCCGAGGAGGCGCTTCCGACCGCCGCAGGCCTTGCCGCCGCAGCCAGCCGAGCCACTCGAGCCGCAATCGCCACAGGCACCGGCATCGCCGCAGCCGCCCGCGGAACCGCAGCCACCGGCATCGCCGCAGCCGGCGTCGCCGCCGCAGCCGCCAGCCGAGCCACCGTCGCCGCCCCAGCTACCGGCCGACGAACCGCCGCAGCCGCTCTCCACCGGCACCTCGACGGCCACGGTGATGCACTTCTGCACCGGCACTTCCTTCGTGACCGTGTGCGGGACGCGGACCGTGTAGGACTGCGTCTGCGTCTCGGGCACGTTGTCATAGACCGTGACCGAGTAGCTCTCTGTCTTCTGCTGCGGGACATTGACCGTGTACTTGACGTCGCGGGTCATGGTCTCCGGCACGCTCCGGGTGACCGTGTACTCGCGGGTCTTCGTCTCGGTCCGGTACTTCGTGACGTTGACCGAACGGGTCTTCGTCTCGGGCACCATCTTCGTCACGGTGTAGGTGCGGGTCCGCTCCTCCGGCACCATGGTGGTGACGGTGTAGCTGCGGGTCCGCTCCTCGCTGCGGTACCGGGTGACCGGCACCGAGCGGTTCCGGGTCTCCTGCACCATGTTGGTCACGGTGTAGGTCCGGGTCCGCTCCTCGGGACGGGTCTTGGTGACCGTCACCATCCGCGACTTCGTGACCGGGACGCACTTCTGCACGGTGTAGTTCCGGGTCCGCTCCTCGGAGCGGCACTTCGTCACGTTCACCGAACGGCTCTTCGTCTCGGGGACCATCTTCGTGACCGTGTAGGAACGGGTCCGCTCCTCGCTGCGGTAGTTCGTCACCGAGTAGGTGCGAGTCCGCTCTTCGGAACGGGTCCGGGTCACGTTGATCATCCGGCTCTGCTGCTCCTGGCGGCACTTCTGCACCGAGTAGGAGTAGGGAACCTCCTCCGTCACGCACTGGTAGGTGGTGTACGGAACTTCCTTCGTCTCACACGTCGGCACCCAGACGCGCTTGCAGCAGATCTTCGGGGGGCAGGGGTTGCCGCACGAGTCGACACCGCCACCGACCTCGGTCTGCTGGGTCTGCCAGCTGCCGCCGCGGACCTGCACCGTGCGGCTGCCCTGCACCGGGACGCGCTTCTGCACGGTCCGGCTGCCGGTCATCTGCTCGGTGTAGGGGACGTTCACCGTGTAGGTCTGCTCGACCTGCTCGGTGTAGGGCACGCTGACGGTGTAGGTCGAGACCTTCTCTTCGGTGTAGGGCACCTGGACGGTGTAGGTGGAGGTCTTCTCCTCCTGCACCGGCACGTTCACCGTGTAGGTCTGCTCGACCGTCTCGGTGTAGGGGACCTGGACCGAGTAGGTGGAGGTCTTCTCCTCGCTCACCGTCTCGTACGCCGTGTAGCTCTGCTCGACCTGCTCGGTGTAGGGGACCTGCACCGTGTAGGTCTGCGTCCGCTCCTCGCTCTTGGGCACGCTCACCGTGTAGGTCTGCTCGACCGTCTCGGTGTACGGGACCTGGACCGAGTAGGTGGAGGTCTTCTCCTCCTGCTTGGGAACCATCACGGTGTAGGTGGAGGTCTTCTCCTCCGAAACCGGAACGTTCACCGTGTAGGTCTGCTCGACCGTCTCGGTGTAGGGGACCTGGACGGTGTATTCGGCCGTCTTGGTCTCCGTCACGTTCTTGTTGACCGTGTAGGTCTCCGTCCGCGTCCGGGTCTCGGGAACCTGCACGGTGACCGTGCGGGTCCGCTCCTCCGTCCGCGGGACCCGCTTGTTGACCGTGTAGGTCCGCTCGCGGGTCTCCGTCGTGTACTCGGTCGACGTGACGGTCTTCATCTCCGTCACGTACTGACGCTGGTACACCGTCCTGGTTGCGGGGGCGCAGTCGCCACCGGCCATGACCACACCACCGGCACCGCCATCGACATACCCACCCTCGCTGATGACTGCCGAACCGCCGCAGCCACCGCAGTCAGCGGCGAACGTGCTCGTGCACGTCGCCACCACAGCCAGCGCGGGGAGGCAAGCAAACAGGAACTTGCGCTTCACGCACACCTCCAAAAGGGAAGAAACAGGGAAGACCCGAGCAGGTTTTTCTCGAACGCGCCCGCACGTCGGTCGGTCGAAGAGACCCTTCTTTTACGACGACCGAGACATTCGGCCGCCTGGTAAGCTGGATAGGTTACGTTGACTAATCCGGCTTTCAAGGGCCCAAAAACGATTTTTCCGCATGATTCCAGCCGGTTCCTGCCGGATATGACGGCCGAGGGCAGCCGGCCGGCAGACCTGCGAAAACGGCCTGAAAATGAGGAAAAACGACCGCTCACTTCCGGCACAACCGTCGCTTTCGCGGCGACGTGTCAGGCGAAACCCTCACGATAGGGGATCCAATTATCGCGGCCGATACCGGGAGCCACCCTTCTAGTAAGCGACTAGCTACGCTCCACGAGGGGAAAATAGCGCGCCGCACACCTTCGACAGCAGCCACAGAGTGCCGAGGGGCAGGATGATCGTGGAGATCGTGAAGTAGATCGCGAGGTTCACGATCGACTCGCCGACATCGCCGATCGCAGTGTACAGGCGTTTCGCCTTCTCGCCGACGTAGTCGACGGGGTTGTAGCGCTCGTACCACGCTTTTCGCTCGGCAGGGTCCTCGGCTTGGACCGCCTCGATCCGCTGCGTCGTCGACGACACGACAGCCGCCGCCTGCTGGTAGTTCGACTCCAAAAACCGCTCCGCCACCAGCGAATCGATCCATGCCCCGGCAGGGATCGCGAGGCGCGCGAACAGCGCCACGCCGAACAGCCGCCGACCCCATGAAACAAGGCTTTTCCGCGAATTTCCCCCGACGACAAGGGCCGCCAAGAGGGCCCCGAGAGCCGGCAGGAACAGCCACCAGCCGAGCGTCTTGGCGATCTGGAGTGCCAACCGCTGGACGCCGAGGGCCGTGGTGCTGGTCAGGAGCAGCGAGCCATACTGCTCCACCAAGTCGTTGACAGGGTCCAGCGCCTGCCCGATCCCCAGGCTGCCTCCCGGACCGAAGCTGAAACTGACTTCGGAGCTCTGCGCCAGCGAGATCGCGCTGTCGAGGGCCCGGGTAGCGGCAAGCGCGGCGAGCGTGCGGGCAAAGCTCGCCTCCAGCCACGCCTCGCCCTTGTCGTCGGCGACCGGGGCGACCCCGAGCATCACGGTCGCGGCGACGGCGGCGAACACGGCCAGTCGAGCTACCGGCTCCCGAAGAAATGCGGGGAGAAACGGCAGCCACGCCCCCTCGAAGAGGAAGACGCGGGGGTCGAATTCGCCCGGGTTCGATGGGGCTTGCGTCGGCTTCGGATCAGCCATGGCACTGCCTCCTCAGGGGATCAACCACCGCTCGAGATACGGCCTGAGCCACGCCGCCCGCCGCGCGTACCCCACCCTGGTGGGATGAAGGCCGTCGTCCACGAAGCATTCCGGGGCCGGGAGCCCATTGGGACGCAAGTAGGCGTCTCCCACGTCGATGTAGCCGATATCCGCCCGAGGGGCCTGTTTGGCGATGAATTCGCGGAGCAGTGCATTGGCCCGGAACTGTTCGTCGCGCTCGCTCCACCGGGCAAAACTGGGCGCGATTGCCAAAAACAGGATCCGCGTCCCCGGTAATCCGGCCCGGACCGTCGCCACCAGGTCGGCGAACGCTTCGGCCACCTGCTCGGGGGATCTCCCGGCGTGGATGTCGTTGATTCCCGCCGATACGACGATCACCCCAGGCCGTGAGCTTCCCACCAGCCGGAGGATCACAGGCGCCAGGTCCGCCAGATGCGATCCACCGACGCCTCGCCGATGGACGCGCCAGCCCGGGAAATCGTCGGCGAGCGACTTCCACAGGCGGATATTCGAAGAACCGACAAACGCGATTCCACCGGGCTCGGCGACCTCCCGATCGAGCATCTCGAGCGCCGCCACTTCCTGTTCCCAGCGCCCTGCGTGAGGGGAACCCGCTCCTTGGGCCGCGGCGGCCGGCTCATCGGCGGCAATCACCGACATCAACAGCGTTACGGCCCCAAAAGCCAGCACGAGCCACTCTGGCAGCGTCGTTCCGGCCCGTGGCGGAGGCATGGCGGTTTCTTACGGAGGAGACCGTCACCATACCCGCTGCTCCGCCCGGGCCACATGCTCGTCCTCTCCGGCTGCGGGCCGATGCGAGGGCGACGGCGGAGGGGGCTTCGCCGGCCCTGTGATGGGGATGCCGGAATGTCGTCTCCTGTCGTCCACCACAAAGATCCCGGACGACCCGGGCGGGAGGCGGTATCTTCACGCCGCCGGTTGGCGCCTCTCCACCGGCCCCCTTCGCTGTTGGCACCCGTCACACGACTTCCCGCCAGATCGGAGCCATCTCCCATGACTTCCACCGTCGCCCGGGTCAGCGGTCGCTCGACCCTGCGGTTCGCCCTCGTCGCCGCCTGCCTCGCGCCTGCCGCCGCGCCGGCCGACGTGTCGCTCAACAACATGTTCGGCGACCACATGGTTCTCCAGCAGGGGATCCGCAACAAGGTCTGGGGAAAGGCCGATCCCGGCGAGAACGTCACCGTCACGCTCGGCGACGGTTCCAAGGCAGCCCAAACCCACACTACCACGGCCGGTGCCGACGGCTCGTGGCACGTTCTCCTCGACGCCGTCAAGGACTACGGCGGCCCCCACACCCTCACGGTGAAGGGGAAGAACACCGTCACGTTCAACGACGTGCTCATCGGCGAGGTCTGGGTCTGCGCGGGGCAGTCGAACATGCAGTGGAGCGTGAATGCCTCCAACGACCCCGATCTCGAGAAGGCGGCGGCCAACTTCCCGATGATCCGCCTGATCTCCGTGCCCCAGGTGGGCACGCAGGATCCGCAGTGGAACTTCAACGGCTCGTGGCAGGCCTGCACGCCCGAATCGGTCGGCAACTTCTCCGCGGTCGGCTACTTCTTCGGCCGCCAGCTCCACCAGACCCTCGGCGTCCCGGTCGGCTTGATCAACAACGCCTGGGGAGGCAGCGCCGCCGAGGCGTGGGTGAAGCGCGACAAGCTGGCCGGCGACGGGCGCTACAAGGGATTGATGGAACGCTGGGAGAAGCTCGAGGCTGACTATCCGGCCGCCAAGGCGGAGTTCGAGAAGAAGTTCGCCGAGTGGAAGGAGGCCGCCGAGAAGGCCAAGGCCGAAGGGAAGCCCGCGCCGCAGCAGCCGGGCAACCCCGACGGCCAGATGCGCGGCAACGCGCGCCCCGGCAACATCCACTCCGGCGTCCTGACGCCGTCGATCGGCTACGGCATCAAGGGGGCGATCTGGTACCAGGGGGAGAGCAACGCCGGTCGCGCCTACCAGTACCGCGAGCTGTTTCCGTTCATGATCAAGTCGTGGCGCGACGAATGGGCTCTCGGCGACTTCCCCTTCTATTGGGTCCAGCTCGCCGACTTCAAGGCGGAGCAGGCCGCCCCCGCCGAGAGCGATTGGGCCGAGCTGCGCGAGGCACAGACGATGACGATGAAGGCCCTCCCCGCCACCGGCGAGGCGGTGATCATCGACATCGGCGAGGGCAAGGACATCCATCCGAAGAACAAGCAGGACGTGGCCAAGCGGCTCGCCCGGTGGGCCCTGGCGGAGACCTACAAGAAGGAGGGCATCGTCGCCCGCAGCCCGCTCTACAAAGGAATGGAGAAGCAGGCGAGCGCGATCGTCCTGTCGTTCGACCATGTCGCCGGCGGCTGGCGGCCGTTCGACGTCGCGGAGCCGCGCGGGTTCACGATCGCCGGTGCGGACAAGAAGTTCGTCGCTGCCAAGGCGAAGATCCTCCCCGACGGCCGGATCGAGGTCTCGGCCGACGGCGTCACCGACCCGGTGGCGGTGCGCTATGCATGGGCCGACAACCCGGTGTGCAACATGTTCTCGGGCGCCGGCCTGCCGCTGACGCCGTTCCGAACCGACGACTTCCCGGGCGTGACCGTCGACAAGCAATAACCAACCACGCAGCACAGCAAACCCCGATCGCCCGCGAACCGAGCGTTCCGATCTGTCTGGCCGTCCGCGCAGGTGACCGCCGTATCCCCCCTACCCAGAGGGAGTCGTGGTGGTCGTTGTGGTTCCCGGGGGAAAGCCATCGCCAAAACTCGGCTGGGCCGCCGTCTGCCGACGGGGTAGCTTTTTTGGCGGGTGGTCGTGGGGGTGATCCCGGCAGGGCCGGGATCACGCCGTCGGCGCGAAGGACGCGCCTGGCGTTCCCGGGGGACGGGACGCTGCAGCCACCCCGCACCAGGGAGGTGGGGCATGACGCGTGCATCGCGGGCGCTGGGCGAGGCGCTGGCTGTCTCTGTCTGTGGACACAGCCAGCGGAGGGCGTTGTCGGCCGTGTCGACCGGTCGAAGCGTTGAGATCTTCGACGGTCAACGGTTGCCCGATCCTCAGGCGCCAGACCTGGTTGACCGCCTGCTGACGGCTGGCGTGTGTGTCGCCGTGGCCGCCGCCATGGCGATCGCCTGCAGCGGCTGCTCACGCGCCCCCGGGGGTCAACCCGCCGTGGCACCCCGAGCGACCGCGCGGATTCCCGTCGTCATCGCACCACCGCGCCCGTTCCGGATCGAGAGGCTTGCTGTCCGTGGACAAAGCCCTCCGTGGCCTTTGTCCACTCCGGCGACCGCGGGAAACGCCGAGGGTTTCCCGGATCGCCGGCGGCCGCATCCATCGACCGCTGCCCTGACCGAACCCGCCCGGTTTCCCGGCGCCCCGGCCGATGCCCGCCCGGCTGCCGCCGAGATCGGCCTGATGCTTCGTGACTACGCGCGCGCGTTCAATCGCCACGACGCCGTGGCGCTGGCCGCACATTGGAGCCCGACGGCCGAGAATCTCGACCTCGATACCGGCGAGATCACCCGCGGCCGTGCGGCAATGCGCGACCTGTTCACGGCGCTGTTCGCGACCGACCCCAGCGGCCGGCTCGATCTCGACATCGAGGCGATCCGCCTGGTGAATGCCGACGTCGCTGTCGTCGACGCGCTGCTGGCAGTGTCGTTCGCCGCGCCGGCCGCCGAGCAGACGCCGGCACGGCGGCGCCTGTCGGCCGTGGTCGTGCGCCGCGACGATCGCTGGCAGATCGACAGTGTCCGCGAAGCGGCGATCGACCAGGTGCCCGCGCCCCTGAAGACGGCGCGGGACCGGCGCGCCGCACGGCCGCTCGAGGAGCTCGCGTTCCTCGTCGGCACCTGGGAAGGGCGCTGCGCCGCCGCGACGGTCGTGACGCGCTGCACGTGGGCGGCCGACGGGGCTTTTCTTTTCCGCACGCATCTGGTGACCGCCGACCGCACCCCCGCGCCGCCGCCGGCCGGCGACGGCGCGATTCCGGGGCTCCTCGTTCCCGGCTCGTCGGGAACGCGCGAGGTGAGCGAAATCATCGCCTTCGATGCGCATGCTGACCGGATCCGCTCCTGGCTGTTCACCTCGCAGGGGCGATTCGCCGAGGGGGTGTGGAGTCGTTCCGGCGACCGCTGGGTGGTCGAGGTCGAGGGCAAGGGTGCCGACGTCGGCACACAGGCGCGAATGCAACTCGAGCGGATCGGCACCGGCGAGTGCGTCGTCGCCTCCGACGGCGGCGGCCTGGAGGATGTCTGCCCGCCGGCGTGCACATTTCTCCGTATCGACTGAGCACACTGCCGGGTCTGGCAGACTCGCTTCGTCGTGCCCTCTTCCTGGGCATGACTGCATCCCGGCTGGGCGGCAGGGACTCCATCTTCAGGAGGGGTCGCCGTCGGCGCCCGCGTCAGAACCCTCATTTTCCCACATTATCGGGAAATCGAATTTCATCCTTTCGTGGCATGAGGCTTGCGGATCGAGTTTTTGTGTTGGAATGTTCAGTTCTCGTGTTTTTCGACGCGCTTCGGCTCCGTCGCTGTTGTCTTTCGCATTCAGTCAATCGAACCGGATGGGCGGCACGTCCGTCTGGTGATGCGGTGATGCCTGCTTGCAGGCTCGATTTCATTTCGTTTCGTCATTCCTGTTCGTCCCTGCCTTTTCGTCTGGAGGATCGATCCATGAATTCGTCCGTGCGACTCCCGGCTCGGCCGCGGGGCAGGGCAATCGCATCTTAATCGGCCTGTTTTCCCGTCAGAATTCCTTCCAAGACATCGTTACACC
>VGZO01000065.1 GCA_016872555.1 Planctomycetota bacterium | reverse complement strand
ATCCCGACCACCCTCCCCTGCCCCGTCCGTCGCTCGCGCATCTCTTGATCCTCCCCGTGTCACGCGTCTCACACGCCGCAGGGGCGCCGGCGCGACCGTTCGCCAGACGAACCATCCCCCGGTCAAGCTACCCGTTGGCGAACCGATTCGCTCGCCCCATCCGTGTCAGTTCATCGGCCCATGCCCCGGTGACCGTAGCGCGGATGATATGGCGGTTCACCCGGCGAATCGACCCTTCTCCGCTCACGGCCCGAGCTCCGCGAGCCACCCGATCGTAGGGCATAGGCCCGGAGGTAGCTCGAACGGTCGCTCTCGGCGGTGAACGAGCACACCGAGGGCAGTGTGCCGAATCGCAGGTACGTCGAGAGGGCGAAGGCGGCGCCGAGCTCTCGGCTGTTCAGTGGGAACAGGTCCCCGACGAACGCGCGCTTCGAGACTCTCCCCAGCGACTCCCGCGCGACCACGACTGCGGGGCGTTCCCTGATCCAGATCCTTGTTCGGCGGAAGAGGGCCTCGGGTGGTGACGTTGCGGCCGCACGGGGCGACCAAGATGCTTCACTCCACAGTGGGGGCCGGATACACTGCTCGCGGCGCCTGTGAACACCCCGCGATACCTCTGCCACGATCGACGAAAATCCAGTGGTCGTCGTGCCTTGCGTCAAGCCAGGAAGAGATCCGCAGGCATGCTAACAGGCGCCACCGGCAGAATACACGGTCTGTAGAAATACGAGTTCGGCTCCCAGGCCATTTGGACGATCTACGGCCAAGTTCGCCGATTCAAACGGAATCGTTCACTTCTCAATTTTTGCCACAGACGGGGCGCCGGGCGGAGTGCATCAGATGAAGCCGCAAACGAAATTGCACTTGGGCTTGTGATTCGCGGCAGGGGGGCTGCGAATCATATGTCGATGGACATTGAACAATTCACCAATCTGTTGCTACGGCACGCCGGACTGATCCACAAGGTCGCCTACGCCTACTGCCGCAACGCGACGGACCGCGAGGACGTGATCCAGGAGATCGCGATGCAGTTATGGCAATCTCGCGACCGCTATGACGATCGGTTCAAAGAAACGACATGGATCTACCGCATCGCGATCAACGTGGCCGTTTCCTTCTATCAACGCGAGCGCCGGCACAGCCACCGACGGGTGTCGCTTGAAGGTGCTGCGATCACGATTTTGACACCATCGGCAGACCCCAGCCCGGATCTGGAACAGTTGATGCGATGGGCCGACGATCTGGGTGAATTGGACAAGGCACTGGTCTTGCTCTACCTCGACGGGCATGACCACGCGTCCATCGCGGAAGTGCTTGGGATTTCCGTGTCCAACGTGGGCACGAAGTTGCATCGCATCAAGAACAAACTGCGCGCCGCATTCGACCGGCGCCTGCAACCGAACCAAACGGAGGTACCTCATGCAACTCGATGACCTGAAACAGGTGTGGGCCGCACACGGCGCCGATTTGGAACGAAGCCTTGCGATCAACGAGCGCCTGCTTCGAGAGACGCTGCTGCGCAAGGTGCGATCCGTGTTTGTGCCCTTCCAGATTGTACGCACGCTGGAGGTGGTGCTGGGCATCGCGACTATCGTGGCTGCGATGGCGGTGCTCACCAACCATTTTGCCGATCCGCGGTACCTGGTTGTGGCGGGAGGGTTGGCCGTACTCGCCGGGTATGTCACGGGGCTGTGCGCGTACTCGTTGCGACAGACCGCAACGATTGACTACGCGGCCCCTGTCACGACGCTCCACCGAACCATCGAGCGCATCCGGCTGGCGGAGTATCGGCGCTTGAAGTGGACCCTGCTCCTGGGCATCGTTGCCTGGTTGCCCATCGCGCTGATTCTGTTCGAAGCCCTGACCGGCTTCGATGCGCTGGCCCGAGTCGGCCTGCCATGGCTGGTTGCAAACATCATGTTCGGGCTCGTATGCCTCGGCGTCGGGCAGGCGATGTCGCGACGGTACGTCGAACGCACCGATCTGAACCCTTGGGCGCGTCGTCTCGTGGAATCCCTGACGGGGCGTGCCGTACGATCGGCGACGCAACATCTCGCGGAACTCGCACGATTCGAACGCGACGGATGACAACAGGCGCCGACGAAGATGATTCAATTGGTGAACGCGGAGATTTGCCGAACAAAGCGGTGAACGGGAGCCGCCGATGACGCGGGTTTTGAAATCAAAGGTTCTTGGCGGCGGCCCCGTTACCGCCGTCGTTAGGCATCATGACACCCGCCATTGCTGTCGCCATTCCGGCCCACAACGAAGAAGCGTTTATCGGTGCATGCATCCGCAGCGTGCTCGACTCCGCCCGCTACGCAGCTGCGTCTATCGAGATCAGCGTTGCACTCAATCGTTGTAGTGACCGTACTCAAGAGATTGCTCAGCAGCTGGGCGCTCGCTGTGTGGTTGAAGACAGAAAGTGCATCGCCGCGGTAAGGAACGCTGCGGTCGGGGCTTCCACCGCGCCATACGTCGTCACGATCGACGCCGACAGTTGTGCTAACCAGGGCGCCATTTCATCCATTATCCGCCACCTTGACAGTGGACGGTTCATAAGCGGGGGCAGTGCCATTACGCCCGAGCGACTCTCGATCGGCATTGTCTGTAGTCTTGCCCTTGTCGTGCCGCATGTGCTTCGGGCGGGTGTTTCCGCCGGCATGTTCTGGTGCGAGCGAACGACGTTCGATACTCTGGGAGGTTTTGATGAATCCCTACTCAGTGGCGAAGATCTCGACTTTGGCATTCGGCTCAAGCGCTATGGGAAGGAACGTGGTCTTCGGTACGGGACTCTCTGGAGGGATGGCATCACCACATCCTGCCGGAAGTTCGACCAATTTGGTGACTGGTACCTCTTCCGCAACCCTCAGCTGGTACGTTCCCTGATAAGGGGTAAGGATCGCTCAGCTGCGGACGGCTTCTACTACGACATCGATCGCTGATGCCGAACAAAGCAATGCAGCGGTTTCGCGATAAAATCGGGCGGTGTGGTATGCGTAGGGTCGCGAGCCGCTGATCGCGGGCGTTCACGGGACGGGCGAAGCCCCCTCTGCAGAGCCCGAGCGGAGGCGGTCATCACGAGCGGAGGCGGTCATCACGAGCGGAGGCGGTCATCACGAGCGGAGGCGGTCATCACGAGCGGAACAAAAACCACGAAACCCGACCGCTAGGTCCCAGCCCGCTCAGTTCATCTCCGGCTCCCGCGGCACGTGGCGGACATGGAGCGACCTGACGAGTTGCTCGTCGGCCGAGCGCCGGCTGGCCTGGCGCCACAGCCCGTCGTCGTCGGCGAAGATCAACCCGCCATCCGCCGTGGCGACCAGCCAATCTCCCGCCGCCACCTCGCCGTCGAGCTGCCCTTCACCCCAGCCGGAATAGCCGCTGTAGACCCGCAGCGGCGTCTTCCCCTCGGCGACGACCGCCACCAACAGGTCACGGTCGGAGGTGAAAAACACCCCCGGCACGATCTCGCGCTCTCCGAGCGTGGCATTGCCATGGAGGGCGATCAGCGGCCCCTCGACCGGGCCGCCGAGCATGATCAGTTGATCGACCGGACAGGGCTCGTGGACGTGCCGCGCCCAGACATCCTTGACGCGCTTGTCGCCGACGCGGTTGAGCACCAGGCCAAACGCCCCCTCGGCCTCGTGGTGAACGACGAGGACGACGGTCTGCTTGAAATTGGGGTCGCCGAGCCGCGGCGCGGCGACGAGCAGTTTTCCGGAGAGTGGATCCATGCGGCCATTATCGTGTTCTCGCCGCGGGTTGGCAGGGCGCCGGGCCGCCAGGCCGTTTCGGGCCGGTCGCCGCGGGGGCGGGCCCTGGCGCCGGCCGCCTGTTATCCTGCCGGCGTCGCGCCCCTCCGCCCGGGACACCCCCGCCGCATGGACACCCGCCACCCCGCCGAGCGGATCCTCCTCGGCCCCGGGCCGAGCCCCGTGCCGTCCCGCGTGCTTCGGGCGTTGGCGGCCCCCACGCTCGGCCACCTCGACCCGCAGTACCTCGCGATCATGGACGAGGTCTGCGAGATGCTGCGGCGCGTGTTCGGCACCGCCAACGCCCTGACGTTTCCGGTCAGCGGCACCGGGATGGCGGGGATGGAGTGCATCGCCGTGAACCTCGTCGAGCCCGGCGACGAGGTGATCGTGTGCGTCAACGGCGTGTTTGGCGGGCGCATGAAAGACGTCATGGAGCGCTGCGGGGCCACCGTGCACGCCCTCGAAGTGCCGTGGGGGGAATCGTTCACGCCCGACCAGATCGCCGCGGCGCTCGAACGCCATCCGCGGACGAAGCTCGTCGGCATCGTCCATGCCGAGACGAGCACCGGGGCCCACCAGCACCTTCCCGGGCTGGCGGAGATCGTCCACGGCCGCGGGGCGCTGCTGGTGGTCGACGCGGTGACGAGCCTCGGTGGCCACGAGCTGCGCGTCGACGAGTGGGGGATCGACGCCATCTATTCCGGGACGCAGAAGTGCCTCAGCTGCCCGCCGGGGCTGGCGCCGGTGAGCTTCGGCGACCGGGCGCTGGCGGCGCTCGACGCCCGGAAGACGCGCGTCCAGTCGTGGTATCTCGACGTCTCAATGCTCCGCAAGTACTACACGTCGGGGGGCGGCGGGCGCGTGTACCACCACACCGCGCCGATCAACATGACCTACGCCCTCCGCGAGGCGCTGGCGATCGTCCTCGAGGAGGGGCTCGACGCCCGGATCGCCCGCCATGCGGCGATGCATGCCCGCCTCCGCGCCGGCCTCGAGCGCCTCGGCATCGGCTACGTCCCGCGGCATTCGCTCCACACGCTCAACTGCATCCACGTGCCCGCCGGGGTCGACGACGCCGCGGTCCGGCGCCGGTTGCTCGAGGAATACGGCATCGAGATCGGCGCCGGCTTGGGCGCGATGGCAGGCAAGGCGTGGCGGATCGGCCTGATGGGGCACGGGGCGACGACGCGCAACGTCGATCTGGTCCTCACGGCGCTGGCCACGGCCCTCGGCGCCTGATCAGGAGAGGGAGCGAGGTGCCGCGATGAGCTCCCCTCCCGCGCTCGGCCGGCTCGGCGCCCTGCTCCCTCCCGCGCGGCTGCTGACGCGCCCGGCGGAGCTGGCCGCCTACGAGAGCGACGGGCTGACGGCGTTCGAGACGCGGCCGCTGGCCGTTGCCGTGCCGGAGACGAGAGACGAAGTCATCGCGCTGGTCCGCGCCTGCCGCGCCGAGGGGATCCCGTTCGTGGCCCGCGGCAGCGGCACGAGCCTGTGCGGCGGCTCGCTGCCGGTCGCGGGGGGCGTGGTGATCGCGCTCAACCGGCTGTCGCGGATCCTCCGCATCGATCCCGACGAGCGGATCGCCGTCGTCGAGCCGGGGGTCGTCAATACCCGAGTCTCGCTCGCCGCCGCACCCCACGGCCTGTACTACGCCCCCGACCCGTCGTCGCAGAGCATCTGCACGATCGGCGGCAACGTGGCCTTCAACTCCGGCGGGGCCCACTGCCTCAAGCACGGCATGACCGCCAACCACGTGCTCGGTATCGAGGCGGTGCTCGCCAGCGGCGAGGTCGTGCGCTTCGGCGGCGCCGGCCGCGACCGGCTCGGGCCCGACTGGTGCGGGCTGTTCACCGGCCACGAGGGGCTGTTCGGGATCGCGCTGGAGATCACGCTCCAGCTCCTCCCCCGCCCCGAGGCCTACGCCACCGTGCTGGCCGGCTATGCCACGCTCGAGAGGGCCGGCGACGCGGTCGCCGCGGTGATCGCCGGCGGGCTGCTCCCCGGGGCGATCGAGGTGATGGACAGCCTGGCGATCGAGGCGGCGCGGGCCGCGGTCGATGCCGACTATCCGCCGGGGTGCGCGGCGGTGCTGATCGTCGAGATCGAGGGGCCGCGCGAGGTGGTCGCGATCGAGCGCGAGCGCCTCGACGCGATCCTCGCCACGAGCGCGCCGGTCGCGGTCCGCGCCGCCCGCGACGATGCCGAGCGGGCGGCGATCTGGAAGGGGCGGAAGAGCGCGTTCAGCGCGGTCGGCAGGCTGTCGCCCGACTTCATCGTGCAGGACGGCGTGGTGCCCAGGCAGCGGCTCGGCGAGGCGCTGCGGCGGATCGCGGCGCTGGCCGACGAAGCCGGGCTCCGGGTCGCCAACGTGTTTCACGCCGGCGACGGCAACCTCCATCCGCTGATCCTGTTCGACGGCCGCGTGGCCGGGGCGCTCTCGCAGGCCGAGGCGCTCGCCGGGCGGATCCTGCGGATGTGCGTCGAGATGGGGGGCTCGATCACCGGCGAGCACGGCGTCGGCGTCGAGAAGCGCGAGTTCCTCCCGGCGATGTTCAACGCCGACGAGATCGATTGTCTGAAGCGGTTGCGCGCCGCGTTCGACCCGCTGGGGATCGCCAATCCGGGGAAGATGTTTCCCGGCGGGGAGGCTCCCGCCCTCGGCCACGTCGGCCTCCATCCGCTGGAGCGCGCCGGGGTGGTGTCGCGCGAATGATCGCCCCCGCCACGCTCGTCGAACTGCGCGACGCCGTCCTCTCCGCCCCGCGCGTGATCGCCGTCGGGGCGCGCACCAAGCCGCGTCTGTCCGACGTCGACGCCGTGGCGATCACGACGACGGCGCTGGCCGGGATCACCGAGTACGACCCCGGCGAGTTCACGATCACGGCGCTGGCCGGCACTCCGGTGGCGGAGCTGGTGGCGGTGCTGGCCGGGCGCGGGCAGCATCTCCCCTTCGATCCGCTCCTCGTCGAGGCGGGGAGCACGATCGGCGGGGTCGTCGCCGCCGATACCGGGGGGCCGGGGCGCTTCCGCCATGGCGGCGTGCGCGATTTCATCCTCGGCGTCGGGTTCGTCGACGGCGCCGGGCGTTGGCTGCGGCTGGGCGGCAAGGTCGTGAAGAATGCCGCCGGGTTCGACGTGCCGAAGTTCCTCGTCGGCAGCCTGGGAAGGTTCGCCGTGATCGGCACCGTGACGTTCAAGGTGTTTCCGCGCCCCGAGCGTCGGCTCACGCTCCGCCTGCCGTTCACGCCGCGAGCCCTGGCCGACCTGGCACGCTCGCGCTACCCGATCGACGCGCTCAACCTGCCCCCCGGCCACGACGACATGCTTGTGCGCCTCGCCGGCCCGGCCGCGGCGCTCGACGCCCTCGCCCGCGGGATCGG
This sequence comes from Planctomycetota bacterium, assembly GCA_016872555.1. NCBI lineage: Bacteria > Pseudomonadati > Planctomycetota > Planctomycetota bacterium. Next base: position 9,518 of record VGZO01000065.1, on the reverse strand, counting down.
CGGCCGCGAGGAGGACGACGGCCTGTGGCGGGAGATCGTCGAGACGCCGTGGGGCTTCCGCACCGACATCGTCGCCGCCGAGATCGCCGCCCACCGCGCCGCCCACGTCAGCGGCGGCGGCAGCGTCGCCTGGTCGCTCGTCGCGCCGCCGCGCGGCCTCACGCTCCGCGGATCGGCGCCGCTGTGGATCGGGGACCGGCCCCGGTTTGCGATCGAGGGCGCCGTCAAGGAGGCCTTGGATCCCGTCGGCCGGTTTCCGACACTCGACGACTGGACCGGTGCCCCGGCGCGCCCCGCCCCACCTCCCCCGCCCTCCCCCGCTGCCGGCGCCTGACGATGCTCCACTCGATCCCCACCGAACGACTCGGGCCCCTCGGCCAGCCGATGGCCGACGCGGTCTCGGCCTGCGTTCACTGCGGGTTCTGTCTCGCGGCCTGCCCGACCTACCAGACGCTCGGCCAGGAGATGGATTCGCCGCGCGGCCGGATCGTGCTCATGAAGGAGGTCCTCGAGGGGAAGCTGCCGTTCGCCGAGGCCGAGCCGCACGTCGACCGCTGCCTCGGCTGCCTGGCCTGCGAACCGGCCTGCCCGAGTGGCGTGCCCTACCGGGATCTGATCAGCCCGTTTCGGGCGCTGGCGGCACGCGAGGTGCGGCGCCCGTTCGGCGAGCGCCTGCGGCGCTTCCTCACCGCGCTCACCGTGCCCCATCCCGCGCGCTTCCGCCTCGCCGCGCGGATCGGCCGGTGGGGGATCGTGCGGAGGCTGTCGCCGCGCGCGCTGCGGCCGATGCTCGACCTGCTCCCCGCGACGCTGCCGGCCGCCCGGCACCTGGCGGAGGTCAATCCGGCGGTCGGGCTGCGGCGGGCGCGCGTCGCGCTGCTCGCGGGCTGCGTGCAGCAGGTGCTCGATCCCGACATCAACACCGCGACGATCGATGTTCTCACGCGCAACGGGGTCGAGGTGGTCGTGCCGCGCGGCCAGGGGTGCTGCGGGGCGCTCGCCTGGCACACCGGCGACCTGACGGCCGCTCGGGCCAGTGCCCGCCGCACGCTCGACGCCTTTCCCACCGACGTCGACGCGATCGTGACCAACGCCGCCGGCTGCGGCTCGGCGCTCCACGAATACCCGCTCGTCCTCCGCGGCACCGCCGACGAGGCGCGTGCCCGGGCGTTTCGTGAACGGGTCGAAGATGCCAGCGCCTTCCTCACCCGGCTCGGCGTTCGCACGCCGTTTCGCCAGACGCCCCTCCGCGTGGTCTACCAAGACGCCTGCCATCTGGCCCACGCCCAAGGGGTCGCAGCCGCGCCGCGAGCGCTGTTGCGGGCCGTTCCCGGCATCGAGCTGGTCGAACTGGCCGACCCGCATCTGTGCTGCGGCAGCGCCGGGACCTACAACCTCGACCAGCCCGAGATCGCGGCCTCACTCGGCGAAGCCAAGGCCCGGGCGATCGTCGCCGCGGCGCCGGACGTGGTCGCCAGTGGCAACATCGGCTGCCTGACGCAGCTCCGCCTCCACCTCGACCGCCTCGGTGCCGCGATCCCGGCTCGGCACACGATGGCGGTCCTCCGCGACGCGCTGGCCCCCTGACCGCGGGGCGCGGTCGGGAAGAGCCCGTCAGCCGTCGGCACCGCCCAGCGCGGCGGCCGCGCGGGCCCGCTCCTCTTCCTCTTCCTGTTCTTCCTCCTCCTCGGAGTCGGCGGGTTCGTCGTCGCCCGTCCAGACGTCATACGCCTCCTCGGCGCCGGCCAGATCGGTGACGATCGGCAGGTTGGGATCGGAGACGAGGCGCAGCTCGTGGGCGTATTCCTTGCCGTCGACGGTGAGCACCACCCGGTAGGTGCCCGACGGCGCGACGCGCACCCGTCCGCTCCCCCCATCGCCGGGACCGCGGCCCCCGCGCGGACGGCGCTCGCCCCCTTCGCGGCCGGCGGCCTCTCCGGCAGCCTCCGGCTCGGCGGCGCCGCTCTCCCCGGCGCTGCTCGCCGGCGCTTCGGCTGCCGGGCTGGCGCCGGTCGTCTCGGATCGCGTGGCCGGGTCGGGGCGAGTGGGCGGCTGGCCGGCAGGCCCGGGCTCGCCGGGTCGTTCGCCGCGGCCACCGCGACCACCCGGCCCACGCTCCGCTGCAGGCCGGTCTCCGGTACCGCGCTCGCCTCCCCGGCCGGGCGGCGCGATGAACAGATCCCACGTCACCCGGTGGAGGCCGGCGTCGGGACTGCCGCGCAGCTCGCGGAGCGTGGCGCCGCCGGCGTCCTTGATCTCGAGGTTCACCTCCTGGGCCTTGGCCGGCAGCGCGTAGAACAGGCTCGCGCCGGCGGGGGGATTCTCGCCGACGAAGCGCCGGTTTGTCGTGCCGCGCGATGGCGTGCGCTGCCAGCGGATCGCCGTCGCCGGTTTGTAGAGCACCGGCGACTCGGAGAGGTGACCGGCGGCGAATTGGTGGAGCGGCCCGATGTCGGCGATCCACAGGCTGCGGCCATGCGTCGCCACGACGACGTCGCCGTTGGTGGGATGGAACGCCACCTCGTGCACCGCGACCGTCGGCAGGTTGGTGTTGAGCGTGTTCCAGTGGCCGCCGCGGTCGGCGGAGGCGAACAGGGCGAACTCGGTCCCGACCAGGAGCACCTTCTCGTTGAACGGGCTCTCGCGGAGGCAGCGCGTCGATCCCCGGGGGAGGTTTCCGCGGAGCGACTTCCAGCTCTTGCCGTAGTCCTCCGACACCATCACGTAGGGGTCGTCGTCGTCGGAGCGGTGGCCGTCGAGGCAGACGTAGACGCGGCCGTCGGCGAACCGCGAGGCCTCGATCGTCGCCACCCAGCGCGGCGCCGGCAGGTCGAGGTTGCGGCCGATCTCGGTCCATTCGCGGCCGCCGTCGCGCGTCGCCCACAGGGCGCCGTCGTCGGTGCCGACGTAGAGGACGCCCGGGTCGCGCGGCGATTCGGCCAGCGCCGTCGCCGATCCGCGCTTGGTGAGCGTGATCTCCGGCGAGATCTTCTCGAGCCGCGCGCCGCGGTCGAGCGAACGGAAGACGTAGTTGCCGGCGGCGTAGAAGATCCGCGAATTGGCCGCGGAGAGGATGAACGGCGTGTTCCAATTGAAGCGGTAGGCCGGCTCCCCCTCGGGCGCCTGGGCGCGGATCGAGGCCCGCTCGCCGGTCTTCATGTGGCGGCGGCCCATGTTGCCGTCCTGGCTCGTCCAGTAGACGAGCTCCGGGTCGGTCGGATCGACCTGGCAGCGGAAGCCGTCGCCCCCGCCGACCGAGAGCCAGTCTTCGTTGACCAGACCACTGCCCGCCAGCGACAAGGCCGGGCCCCCCCAGGTGCCGTTGTCCTGGAGGCCGCCGTAGACCGCGTAGGGATGCGTGGGGGCGATGGCGACGTGATAAAACTGGCCGAGCGCCAGCGTGTTGAGGTGATCCCAGCGGGCGCCGCGGTCGAACGTGACGTACACGCCGCCGTCGACCCCGATGACCATGTGGCGGCCGTCGCGGGGGTCGATCCACAGGGCGTGGCCGTCGGCGTGGACGCCGCGGCCGAGGCGCGGCTGGAACGACAGCCCGCCGTCGCTCGACGCGTACTGCGCGACGCCGAGCAGGTACAGCCGCTTGTCGTCGGAGGGATCGACGCGGATCACGCTGAAGTACATCGGGCGCGAGTGGACGCTGTTGATCCGCGACCAGCTCTCGCCACCGTCGGTCGATTTGTAGATCCCGCCGTACTCGAATCCCTTGGCCCCCTGCTGGTCCTGGACGTTGGCCGCCTGGCCGCCGAGCGAGGCGGTGTAGGGGCGCGGCGGCTCGGGACGGTTTTCGACGACGACGTCGATCTCCTTGACTTCGGTGGCACGGGCGATCTCCAAGCGCACCGTGTCGCCGGCCTTCAACTCGCGGAGCGCGGCGATCATGGCGCGGTAGTCGGCGGCCGGCTTGCCCTGGACCTTCCTGACGACGTCGTCCTTGAGGACGCCGGCCTTGGCGGCCGGTCCGTTTTCGGTGACCGCGGTGATCTTCGCCCCGCCGCCGGCGGCGTTCTGCCCGGTGATGCCGACGTAGGTGCGCGATTCCTGGGGCGTCTCGCGTCCGCGCCCGCCGCTCCTCTCGGCGAGGACGACGTCGATCTGCCGGGTTTCACCGGCGCGGACGAGCTTCACCTTGACCCTCTCGCCGGCGTTGCGACCGCCCACCGCTTCGGCGACTTCCTCCCACGACTCGGCTTTGGTTCCGTCGAACTCGACGATCAGGTCGTCGGCCTGGAGCCCGGCCTTCGCGGCGGGGCTGTCGGGGGCGATCTGGCCGACCTTCAGCCCCTCGTCCCCCTCCTCGCCGCCCGCCCCCAGCCAGACGTTGCTCCGCCCCCCGGACCCGGGACGAGGCGCGAGGGTGAATTCGAACGACCGTTTTTCGGCCCCGCGCGCGATCGAGGCGGCGAACGTGTCCCCCGGCTTCTTCGTCCGCAGCACGTCGAGAATCTGGTCGAAGTCGGTGACCGGCGTGTCGCCGAGCGCTTCGACGACGTCGCCCGGCAGCAGCCCGGCGCGGGCCGCGGGGCTCTTCGGATAGACCTGCGTGACCAGCGCCTTGCCGTCGCGGTTCTCGCCGACCGCGCCCCATGCCACCGGCAACGGCGCCGGTCCCTTGCCGATCGCCTCGCAATCGACGACGGCGAACACGACGTTGGGATCCTTGCGGTACCAGTCGATGCCGATCCTTCCCAGGGCGCTCGTCGGCAGCCCCTTGGTGAGCTTGCGCCACGTCTTGCCGCCGTCGGTGGTCTTGTGGAGACCGCTGCCGGGGCCCCACTTGCGGATCGGGTCGTAGCCGCCGTAGCCCTCGCGGAGCGGCACGTCGCTCCCCGGCCAGCTGTCGAACCCGTCGCGGAGGCGCTCCCAGGCCGCCACGATCAGCGTCTCGGGATCGGTCGGGTGCATCTGCATGTCGATCACGCCGGTGCGCTCGTCGACGAAGAAGCAGCGCTCCCAGGTCGCGCCGCCGTCGGTGGTCTTGAAGACGCCGCGCTCGCCGTTGTCGCCGTAGAGGCGGCCGAGGGCGCCGACGTAGACGGTGTCGGGGTTCGTGGGATGGATGACGATCTCGCCGATCTGGTACGTCCCCTTCAGGCCCATGTTCTTCCAGGTCTTGCCGCCGTCGGTCGATTTGTAGACGCCGTCGCCGTAGCTGACCGAATTGCGCGGGTTGTTCTCGCCGGTGCCGACCCAGACGATGTCGGGGTTGCCCCGTGCGACCGCGACGGCGCCGATCGAGACGGTCGCCTCGCGGTCGAATTGATGACTGAACGACACCCCGGCGTTGGTCGTCTTGATCAGGCCGCCCGAAGCCGTCGCCGCCCAGAACGTGTTTGGATCGGCCTCGTTGACGGCGAGATCGACGATCCGGCCGCTCATGTTCGCCGGACCGATGCTCCGCCACCGGATGCCGGCCAACCACTCGGGCGAGATCACGCCCGACCATCCGGCCGGCTTGGCCGGTTCGGCCGCGGGCGTCGCCGGTTCGGCGGTCGGCTTGCCTTCGCCCACGGAGGGGGCGGCAGGCCGCAGCCCCTGGAGGAGCTTCGTGATCTCGCCGAGCTGCTTCTCGATCGCGTCGAGTCGCGGTCCGGGGTCGGGTGATCCGGGCGTGGCAGCAGGAGGCTGCGTTGCGACAGTCGGCGCGTCGGCCGGCGCCGCGACGGGCTTCTCCGCAGGAGCCTCCGCAGGCTTGTCTGCGGCAGGCTCTGCGGGCTTCGCCGCCGGCAGATCAACGGGCTTGTCTGGCGGCACGGGAGCGGTGGGAGGCGTGTCGGCTTCAGGCCGTGCAACGGCCGGTACGTCGGGGGCCGTGGGAAACGCTTCCTGGCCACGCGATGCTGCCACCGTGGGCAACACGAGGGACACGCCTGCCAGGAGAGCGGCCAGGACCCAGGTGCGATCATTCAGGAGAAGTCGGTGCGCGGTCATGCGTCGGGGCGGGTCCCCCTCCTGGTGCCGGTTTGCGGGTCGGGAATCGCCAACCACAATCGGTTCCCTCCAGCGATGTCTATCCTCGCTACTGCCGCGTTTCAAACGAGGGGGTCATTCCGTGCCGATGCTCTTCCTCCCCCGGCCGGCGTTGTGCCGGTTCCACCGTCGCGGGGGGCCAGCCGCGTATGGGTGGTCCGGGTCTGACGAACCGGTTTCGCGGTCTTCCCGGCCCGGTCTGGCGCACGACGCTGCGCCCGCGGGCTTCACGCTCGTGGAGGTGCTCGTCGTCGTCGCGATCGTCGGTATGCTCGCCGGGATGCTGCTGCCGGCCGTGTCGGCGGCCCGCGAGGCGTCCCGCCGCGTGCAATGCCGGTCGCACCAGCGCCAGATCGGGCTCGGCGTCCTCGGCTTCGAGGCGGCGTGGCGCGTGTTTCCGGCATCGGGGTGGACGCGCCCGGGTCCCGGAAATCCCGACGGTACGGCGCTGGGCTGGCGGACGGCAATCCTGCCCTATCTCGAGCAGGTCGACGTGCGGTCGCTCTACGACACCCGGCAGCACTGGTGGCAGGGGACGAACCTCGCAGTCGCCTCGATTCCGGTCCCGATCTACGTCTGCCCGAGCACGCCCCCGCTGGAGCCGGTGCTCCGCGCGATCGCCAAGGCTCCGCGGCCGGCGCTGACATTCACGCTGCCGCTGGCAGGCGTTGACTACGAAGCGATCCAGGGGGTGCACCCGACGGCCATCGACCCGGCCAGGTACTCGACGGGCGCTCGGTTCGCCGTCATGCACCGCGACTCGACGACTCGCCAGGCGTGGATCACCGACGGCACGTCACGGACGATCATGATCGTCGAAGCGGCGGGGCGGCCGAGCGTCTATCGCCAGGGGCGCCTGCGGGGGGATCTGGCCAACGACCAGGGAATCGGCTGGGCCGACAGCGACGGCGCGTTCAGCCTCGACGGTACGAGCAGCGATGGTTCGCGCGAAGGCTGTGGCCGGGCAAACGGCTGCACGGTGGCCGTCAACGCGCGGAACGACAACGAGCCTTCGTCGTTCCACCCCGGCGGCGTCGACGTGCTGTTTGCCGACGGCCACGTGGCGTTCATCAACGCGACGATCGCCCTGGAGGCGATGGCCGCGCTGTGCACGCGGGGCGCTGGCGAACCACTCATGGCGGACTGATGTCGCCGCGCCCGACACGGCGCAATTCCTCCTCGGCGCGGCGGACTTCCAGGTCGGCGACGAACCGTCTGGCACTGGTCCTGTACCGTCGATCGATGAGCAGCTCGAACTGTCCCTGGCGGCTTCCGGGCAGATCTTGCACCAGCCGTAGGTGGCGGACACGGCCGACGACCTTCGTCGAGAACAACGACTGCCGGTACTCGATCGCGGCCAGCGCGCCAACGGGGATCGTGATCGTTTTCACGGCGGACCGCAAAATGCCCACCAGACCGTCGGCGGTCTGGAACTCGAGGACGAGGTCCGGCCCCTCGTTGCGGGCCATGCCGTGCACATCGACGAGCCCGCCACCGACACGCAGCGAGAACGGAAGACTTTCCATCGGTGGTGACTTCGCGCGAGGGCGTGGTGCGGTCGCCCGCGTCCACGACTGCCGGAGGTGGGACTTGAACCCACACGCCATTGCGGGCAACGGATTTTGAGTGCCACTAGAACCAGCAGTCAAGTCGCGCTCGTATCGCGATTGTGCAAATTCCCCGGGAACGGCGCGTGTGGCTTGGCGCGGGATTTTTGCGCCGAAACGCCTGCGCCTAACACTTTGCCTAACAGTTTTGGCCTTCAAGGGACTCTCCGTCACGCCGCCTCCCGGATGACGTCCAGATACGCCCGCCAGACCCGCGAATAGACGCACCCTCAACAACTTGATGCCGCTGCGAAGGCCAACGTCGAGAAAACCGAAAAGGCAATCTACGAGTTGCGCTCGCGACGCCGCGCACCGGCTACAACTGAAAGATCGCATCGCAGCCGAGATACCACTGGCCGTATGCGTCGCCCGTCACGAGGCCGCCGGGGCGCGTGGTGATGGGGCCGAAGGGGAGGGCGCCGGTGCCATAGGCCGAAGGCGTGTACCAGTCGTAGCGCAGCTCTGGACGGATGATCCAGTTGGCCGTCGGCGCCCAGTTGCAGCCGACCGTCGCCCCCCACAGGTTGCCGGCAAACCCGGTGGCGACGGGTGTCGTGTTCGTAGCCCCGTTGCGGGCGGGATAGGCGGTGCGGAAGCCGTTGTTATCGCGATACCACTCGAGCCGCAGGCCGGCGGAGAGCGTGTCTGTGAGGCCGCGGTAGAAGTACTGCGAGATGCCATACCACTGGGCGAGCCCGGCGGACTGGCCGCGGTTTTGGAGCCCGGTGTCGGCGTTGAACTGCCAGGCCGCGGAGCCTTCCGTGACCGACGTCAGCCGCTCGGTAAGTTCGTTCTGCCAATATGCCGTGATCATCGAGCGATTGCCCACGAGCACGCCCTGCGGATTTCCGGCGGGATCGATCACCGGCGTGTATTCGTTGCCGGTGGAGATCGCCACCGTGAGCAACTGGCCGCCACCCTCCGAGGCGAGCGTGAGGCTGCCGAGGTAGGCAAGATTGTTCGTCGCGCCGGGATAGTCGGGGTTGGCTACTGTGGGCACGCCGTCGGAGAAGTTGTCCCAGCCGTTGGTCACGCCGCTCCCGATCCGCACGCCGTCGTTGGGCTGCCAGTAGACGAGGACGCCCGTGTGCGTGTTCGGTGTGCCATACATGAACGTGTTGGAGTGCGTGTAAAAGAAGTTGCCGACCGCCGGTACGGTCTCGTAGCCGAGCGGCGAATAGAAGTGGCCGACGAGCACCGAGAAATCACCACGGGCGATCTCGCCGTAGAGCTGCGGCATCGCGAGGCTGTAGTAGCGGCTCGAGCCCCAGCGGGGAACGCCGAAGTTGTCGAACTGGTTGTAGGGATAGGCATCGAGCCCGCGGGCGTGGGTGGCACTCGGACGAAGAACTTGAGTCTGGATTGCGCCGTGTTGGTCATCCGAAGCGCCGGCATGCGGCCGGCGAACTGCTTCGCGAGCGGGTAAGCACGTCGGTGTAGAGCCAATGCCCGGTCTCGGCGAACGCGCGGCCGCAGGGCAGCCCCGGGAACGATCGCCCTTGAAATCACATCGGATGGGAGATGCCAAGGATAGCCCGGTCAACGGCTCGTCCTCCCGAGCACACGCTCGCCGAGGCCGCCGGCGCCCTCAAGGTGCCCGTCGGCGAACTGCCGCACCGCCTGGCCGCCGTCGTCAAGGAGCTCCGTGAACTCAAGAAGGCGAAGCCGGCCGCGGCGGGGGCGGCACTCTCCGCCGACGACCTGCTCGCCCGCGCCGAAGCGGTTGGCGGCACGCGCATCATCGTCGCCGATGCCAGGGGGAGTGACGCCGGCGCGATGCGGCAGCGCATCGACCTAAGGATCGGTCGGCCAATGGCACTTCGGCAAGCGTCGGCCTGGCGGGGCGGATTATGAGGAGCAACCGCCGGAGCTGGCTGGGCCGTATGCGGCCCGACCGTGGAGGTGCCGAAGAGCTTCCTATCC
>VGZO01000064.1 GCA_016872555.1 Planctomycetota bacterium | reverse complement strand
AGAGCACCGGCTCCAGTCCGGCCGGCATCAGCGACCGCGGCAGCGTGGAGATGCTCTCGATCTCCCCGCGGCGGATCACCCGGTCGGCCCCGCCGGCAAGCCGCAGCGTGAGGCTCCCGGGAGTCTCGGCGACGACGATCCCCTGCACGGGCACTCCCTCGTCGGTGACCACGACGGTCGCCGCGTAGCGCTGCTCGACGGCCCGGTCGGGATCGAAGATCGCTTCGAGGATCTGCGGGGCGGGCTTGCGCCCCACCGTCGCCAAGTCGGGCCCGAGCTCCACGCCGGTGTCGCCGAGCCGATGGCAGGCGGCGCAGCCGGCCCGGGTGAACACGGCCCGGCCACGCGCCGGATCACCCGGCTTTCCGACCGCTTCTACATAGCGCGCGACGACCGCCTGCCGGTCGGGATCGGCCGGCGCGAGGACCGGCGACGGCACCGGCTTGGGCGCGCGTCCCGGATGGACCTCGACCAGCTCCGCCTCCCCCTCGGCCAGCTCGCTCCCGCCGGCGGCCACCAGCGCCGCCCCCCGCACCCGTGGCCACTCGCGCGCCAGCCGGCTCACCAACTCGCCCGCCGGGAGCAGCCCGAGACAGTCGAGCGTGAACGCCGCCTGCACACGCACCGCCGGCGACTCGTCGTCGAGCAGGGGGCGCACGGCCGCCTCGTCGTCAACAGCGCCGCGCTCCAGGGCGCGGCGCTGCGCCGTGTCGCGGGCCCAGCCGTTGGCCGAGGCGAGGCTCACGCTGGCGCGCCTGCCGGGGTGGCCCGGCGGGGCGATCCGCCAGATGCGCCCGAGCGTCTCGCCCCCGCGAAGCTGCATCCGCCGCGCCATCTCGGCCGGCACCCACTCGGGATGCTCGAGGACCAGCCGCGCCATGTCGACGACGTACAGCGCCCCGTCGGGGCCGGTGCGGGCCATGATCGGCCGGAACCAGTGATCGGTGCTGGTGAGAAACTCGCGCTCGGCGTCGTCGGCATGGCGCGTGGCGGCGATCGTCGGCCCCGAGTAGTCGAGGACGCGCCGGACGACGAGGTTGTGGGCCGGCTCGGCGATGAAGATCGCCGCCGCCCCGGCGGGCCCGAGGACGACGTCGCGATACGGCATCGGATGGCAGGCGCTGGTCACCATCCCCGCCTGGCTGGCCTGGTTGAGGCGCCGTTGCGGCGGGGTGTCGAGGCGCACGCGCCGGTCGGGCGTGAGGTCGGCACGCGGCCGGGGCACGACGACGTCGGGGTGGCGCTCGAGGTGGGCCAGTGGCAGCCAGTAGTGCCAGCCGGGCACGGCGTTGTTGGTGCCGAACCAATTGCCGAAATCATCGCGCCACTTGCCGACCTGCGTCATCCCGACTTCGCGGCGAAACGCCCCCGAGCGCGGGTCGAACCGGAAGTCGTAGCGCCCAAGGTCGATCCGCTCGCCGGACCGGACGCACTCCACGGTCCCGCCGCTGTCGCCATTGGCGCCGTGGAACCAGCCGTCGAGCCCGAGGCAGAAGCCGTTGACCAGATGCTGCGGATTGCCGGCGGTGAACCCGGTGAACCAGGTCTCGCGCCGGTCGCAGCGGCCGTCGCCGTCGTCGTCGCGCGCGAAGAAGATCTCCGGCACCCCGGCCACGAACACGCCGCCGTCCCAGCAGGCCAGGCCGGTCACGTGGCGCAGGCCGTCGAGAAACAGCACGCTCGATTCATAAACGCCGTCTTCGTCGGCATCCTCGAGGATCCGGATCCGCGACTGCATCAACCCGCGTTCCGCTCCCTCGCCGGGAACGCCGTCGCGCCAGGTCACCGAGCCGTCGTCGGTCGCCTCCCCCTCGGCAAACGGATAGTCGCCCATCTCGGCGACCCACATCCGCCCGCGCTCGTCGAAGTCGATCGCCACCGGATCGATCACCGCCGGCTCGGCGGCGGCAAGCGACACCACCAGGCCCTCAGGCACACGCAGCGCCGCCAGCGCCTCGGCCGGCGACTTCGGCGGCGGCCCTGGCACGCGGAGCAACTCGTCGCGCCCGACGCGGACATCCCCCGCCACGAGCTCGCCATCGGCGTAAAGCACGCCGTCGCGGTCGAGCCGGGGCAGGGCAGCGGCGTCGCCCGGCTTCCCCTCGCGGAGGACGCGCGTCCAGCCGGTCTTCCACTCCAGATGATCGGCGGCCGCTGCCGGCGGCACGAACAGCCACACGCCGTAGCCCTCGGCGTTGGAGACGACGAAATCCTCGTGGCCGTCGCCATTGAGGTCGGCGCGGACGACGCCGCCGAAGCGTGCCACCTCGGGCAGTTCCGGCTCGTCGGCACCGGCGACGGTCACCGCGACGGCGGCGACGATCGACCCCAACAGGGCGTGGCGCGGGGGCATGGCGGTGGCTCCGGGTCGCCGGCACGGGGGGGCCGGCCACGTGATCATAGATCGTCGCCGGTCAGCGGCCGAGCCGATCGAGGACGGTGCGCGTGATCCGCTCGACGACCGGGTCGCGGCCGGCGAGGCCGTGGGCCCAATCGGTCGAGCCTACCGTCACGACCGTGCCCCCCGGGGAATCGCCGGCCCCGGCGGCCGTGTAGCACCCGACGACGGCGTTGCCGACGCGGTCGGCCGGAAAGCGGTCGTAAAATAGCGCGTCTTCGGGGTGCCACTTGGCCGGTGCCGTGGCGACGATCTCGAACCCCGCGGGCGTGCCGTCGCGGCCGGTGGGGAAGGGGAGCCCGTCGCGCCACTCGATCTCGCACCCGTCACACTCATAGCCGACGATCGTGTCTTTCCCGCCGAATTCGTCGCCGCGGCCGAGCCCCGTGCCGGCCAGGAGCCAGTGGTCGGGGCGGTGGACGGTGTAAGCGCCGGAGCCGTCCATCAACTGGCCATGGCTGCGGTGGTACCCGCCGAACAGGAACCCAACGCCGGTGAGCCGGTTTTCCGGCCGCGCGACGAGGTGGTGGCTCCATAGCGTCGACAGCCGCGCGTGGTCGCCGCCGGGAAACACCGGGTCCATCACCCAGCGCTGCTTCCAGCTCACCAGTGCCGTCCCCTCGTCTTCGGCCCGCACCTGCCAGCAGCAGGTGTTGCCGCTGAAGAAGGCGGCGTTGCCACCGCGGGCGATGAACGCCTCGAGGTGGTCGCGCATCAGCGCCGACCAGTACTCGTCGTGGCCGACCGAGAGCACGAGCCGGTAGGCTGCCAGCGCCGCCGGGTCGGTCTCGAGATCGAGGTTGGCGGCGAACTCGAGCGGGTGGCCGGCAGCTTCGGCCCAGGCGACGAACGCCCGCTCCCACTGGGAAAACTGGCTGGCTGGCGGCCGCAGGAAGCTCACCCGGTGCCCCTGCACGCCCGCCCGGCCGTTGTAGGCATACAGGCTCTGGCCGCCCCAGTTGTTGTAGGCGGAGTAGGTGTTGGTCGCGAGTTGGAGGAGGACCTTCGACGTCGCCCCGGGCACGGCGGGGCGGACGATGAAGAAGCAGGTCGCCTCGGCAGTGCGCCGCCCGCGCTGCACGTAGCGGCCGCCGCCGTCGGCGACGCGAAACACCACCTCGTAGTAGCCGCTCTTCCACTCCGCCGGCACCGGCAGCCGGAACGCCACCGGCCAGCCGCAGCCCGACGCCGATGCCTGCTCGGGAATCGGCGCCTCGCTGCCGGCGATGCCCTCCTTGGAGAGCACCACCTCGCGCTTCGCCCCGATCCGGGCGATCTCGACGGCAAACGCCGGCGCCGACGTGGAGACGTGGAGGGCGAGCTCCTCACCGGGGCGGAGGCTGACCCGGCCGGCGTAGCCCTCGACGAACAGCCCGCGCGGGTCGCTGGTGTCGGCGGCCGCGGCGAGGGCGGGCAGGAGGATCGCCAGCGCCCACGTCAGCCGGCGGTGGATCGGCATCGGGTCACTCCGGGAATGGATGGCGCGCGACTCACTCGATCCGCCACAGCTGCCCCTCGGTGCGGACGAGGACGGCGCTGTCGACGAACGCCGGGGTCGCCAGGGCCGCCTCGGCGAAGTCGCAGCTCCCCAGCTCCTTCCATTCCTTGCCGACGCCGAAGATCGTGGCCACACCGGCCTCGTCGATCACGTGGATCCGCCCACCGGCATGGACCGGCGACGCCGAAAAATTGCCGCCGATCCGGTGCCGCCAGTGGAGCGTGCCGGTGGCGACGTCGCGGCAGGAGACGATGCCGTTGTCGGCGACGAGGTAGATTTCGTCGCCGACGACCAGCGGCGAGGGGTTGTGGGGGATATTGTCGTCGGTCTTCCAGGCGACATGGGTGTCGGTCACGTCGCCCGAGCCGGTCGGCCGGATGGCGAGCAATTCCGCCGGGCCGTCGTAGCCGGTGCAGACGAACACCAGCCCGTGGGAAAACACCGGCCGGGGCACGACCGACCACTTGTTTGGGTAGCGCACCCGCCACAGCTCCGTGCCGGTCGCCGGGTCGTAGCTCACCACCTGGTGCGACGCCGGCGACACGATCTGCCGCCGCCCCTCGGCCTCGATTTCCAGCGGCGTGCAGAAGGAAAACCGCGGCGTCTGCGTCTCGGGGCGGACGCTCTTCCAGGCGAGGGCCCCGCTGCTCCGCTCGAGCGCCGCGATAAACGGCTCCTCGACGCCGTCGCCGTGAAACACCAGCCGAGCCCCTGAGAAGATCGGCGAGCCGCCAGCGCCGTGCTGCGGGTCGTAGGTCAGGCGGTCGTTGGCCCAGATCACCTTCCCGTCGAAATCGAGGCAGGCGGTGCCGTCGGCGCCGAAGTGGACGAACAGCCGCTCGTCGTCGGCGAGCGGCGTCGGGCTGGCGTGGGAATTTTTCTTGTGAAGTTTCCCGGCAGCCGCCTTGCTGAAAATCTCGTGATCCCAGCGGACCGCTCCGGTGGGCAGGTCGAGGCAGACGACGCGCAGCGACTGGTGCTGGGGCGGATCCTCGCCCGAGGGCACGGCGGTCGTGAGATAGATCCGCTCACCGCGGACGATCGGGCTCGACCAGCCCTTGCCGGGGATCGGCACCTTCCAGCGGACGCTCGTGGCGAGATTCCAGGTGACCGGCGGGTTGCAGCCGACGGCATCGGCGCGCCCGCCGGGCCCGAGGAACGCCGGCCAATCACCGGCAGCCGCAGGCACCCCCGCGCTAGCGCCCGCCAGCGCGACGACGAGACTCATTTCGAGAATCGACCACCGCGCGGGACGCAGCGGCAAAACATGGAGCAGGCTGGCAGCCACGAGAGCGGGTCCTCGTCGGGGTCGCGGGGCGATCGATCGCGGTCGGCGCGCGTGCGCCGGGCCACGTCGGCTCCGCGGTGGCGGGCATGATACCGCTCGCCGCGACGCCGCGGCACGCTCGCGGGGGGATCAAGCTGGACAAGCCCTGCCCGATGTGCCGATACACCCGAAGTCAGCCGTGCAGGGAGGTCTGCCATGAACGAGCGAACCGGTTCCCTCCCCGCCGTCCGGATCACGTTGGCCGACGGGTCGACGGTGGTCGGCGGGCGGAACAGCCTCGCCAAGATGCTCGAGTTGGCGTTCAGCCCGCGGGTGGCTGCGGTGGCCCAGCCGGTGGCCGGAACGGCCCGGCCCCAGGCCAAGCCGGCCCGCCCCCGCCGCCAGCGCCGCCCCGCCTGAGGCCGCGATTCCCCGACCCAGCTCCTGCGGGCGGCTCGAGTGTGCAGAGTGCGGCGTCGCCGCGCCCGGTCCGGGCGAGCGTGACACCAGGCAGCCCGCGCCTCGACGGCTCAACCCGGCGGGCAGCGGGCTGGCGGCCAGCAACGCAGTACGGCATAATGCCGTATCAACTGATTGCCTCTCCGCGGAGCCCGGCCGATGGCCACCGCCAGCCACACCAAGATCACGATCCGTCAGCCGGATGCCTTGAAGAGGAAGATCGCCAAGGCAGCGGCCCTGCGTGGGATGACGGTCACCAGCTTCATCAACGGCATGCTGGAGATCGCCGCCGACCGCACGCTCCGGCGGATCCGGTCGCGCGACGCGACCGACCGCGACAGCGCCGAGTTGCTCGCGATGCTGCGAAAGCCGGCCACCCCCAACGCGGCCCTGCGCGGAGCGGTGCGGCGGCTGCGGGACCTGGAGCGTGGCTGAGGCGCTCCGATTCGAGCCGTTCGATCGGAAGCGACACGACCGGAGCCGATTCGCCTGTGGCGTCCCGGCGCTCGACGAGTATCTCCGGACGAGCCTCGGCCAGCATGGCAGGAAGGACCTCACCCGGGGCTACGTCGCCGTCGATCCTGCCGATGTCGTGGTGGGTTACTTCACGCTCGCCGCTGGCAGGCTCTCCGTAAACGTCCTCGGCGACCGTGGCCGCTTGCCGGCGCGGATGCCGTTGCCGACCACGCTGCTGGCGCGGCTCGCGGTAGACATGTCATGGCAGGGCCGCGGGATCGGGGCGGCGCTCCTGGCGTACGCGCTTCGCGTCGCCGTCGGAGGTGCCGAATCGATCGCCTCGGCGGTCATCGAAGTCGATGCCAAGGACGACACGGCTCGGTCGTTCTACGCCCGCTTCGGATTCCGCAGCCTGACCGACGACCACCTCCACATGTACCTCCCGATGGAGACCGCGCGCCGGGCGATCGGGCGAGCGTGACACCAGGCAGCCCGCGCCTCGACGGCTCAACCCAGCGGGCAGCGCGTCAGGACGGCGGCGCCGATCAAGCCGGCGAAGTGGTCGGCGAGGCGACCGGCGGATGCCGGGTGGCGCAGCACGACGCCGACTTCGATGTTGCGCCGCTGGGCGGCGTCGGTGAAATTGGCGCTGGTCACCAGGGCCTGCTCACGGTCGACGACGACGCACTTGGCGTGGAGGCTCGCCCGGCCGTCGCCGACCTCCAGCGAGCGCGGGTCGTAATACAGCGCCGGCAGCCGCTCCCAGGGCCAGTGCCGCGCGCGGAACTCGCGGGCGAACCGGGCGACGAGCTCGGCGGCGGGGGTCGGGTCGTTCCACGCCCGCTGGATGTCGAGGCACAACGTCACCACCAGCCGGGGTTCCTCCGCCATCCGCCGGGCGAGTGGCTCGAAGAGCCGTTTGCCGTCGTGGACCGCATACCCGACCAAGAGGATCTCGCGGCTGGCCGCCCGTACGAGCGTCTGCATCACCGCCGCGGTATCGGCCGTCGGCACCCCGGGCAGGTCGGGGCCGGAGAGCACGAGATCAAACAGGCTCGTCGGCTTGGGAGTGGCGACCACGGCGGACGCGATCCCCTCCACCACGACCGCGAGCTGCCGCGGCGCGAGCCCGTCGGCGGCGAGCTCACGCAGGAGCGCCGCCACGGCCGCGGCGTCCGTCCCCGCGACCTGCTCGACGCCATGGAGCGTGATCGCCTCGGAGAGCACGCCGTCGCGCAGCGACGAGGCGAGGGCCTCGAGCGCGGCGCCCGGCAGGCGGAGCAGGGGAGCGAACCGCGCCGCCGGCCCGCGCGCGGTCATCGGTCGGCATCCCGGAAAAACTCCACGCCGAGCCCCTCGACCGTGGGCACGACGAGGGCCCGGTCGAGGTAATCGTTGTGCTGCTCGCACGACGTCTCGGCGACCAGCAGGCAGCCGTGGCAGGCGGCGCCGTGGAGCCGCTGGTGGTCGTGCTCGCCGGGCCGATGGTACGCGCACACCGGGTCGCTCGAGCACAGCATGCCCTCGTCGAGCGCCCGCCGGACGTGGCGGCTGATCGACCGCCCTGCCAGCACCAGGCCGCCGAGCGTGCCCTCGGCATCGGACGAGCCGGTGTAGATGAGGATCCCGAACTGACCGTCGGAGGGCATGCAGAAGATCCGCTCGCGGATCGAGCTCGACGGATACCCGCACTCCAGCGCGATCGCCGTCATCAGCAGGTGGCTGAACGAGTGGAGCATGTAATAGATGACGCCCGGAAACTCGACCTTCACCTTCTTCTCGACTTTCCAGGCGTCGAAGCCCTCGACGAGCACGCGCCCCCGCGCGACCACCTCCGGCCGCGCCGCCCAGGCACCGACGGCCGCCGGATCGAACCGGACAAACACCCCCTCGCCACGGTTCTCGATCGCCGGCACCCAGGTCTGATCGACCGCCAGGGCGGCGCGCTTGGCATCGATCGACAGCTCCCCCTGAATGTCGGGCCCCTGCGGCTCGCACCGGGTGAATCCCGCCAGCGCCACCACCTCGCGCAGGCGATGAACGAGGACCACGTCGGCGACGCCGCCCATCCAGGGAGCTGCCCAGTGCTCGCGCGGCATCCGCCGGGCGTGGAAATCGCCGTCGGGCACGTCGGCCCCCGCCTCCTCCGCCGACTCGGCCAACGCCGAAAACTCGACCTCCTTGACGTTGCGCGCCACGCCCGACTCTCCCGCGCGCTGCCGCTCGATCGCCGCGAACACGTCGGCATCGGAAAACCCTTCGAGCCGCTCCTTGGGTGTCGGTTTCTTCCGTGCCTTGGCCAGGTCGGCAAACGACTCGACGTCGGCGAGGAAATCGGCCCACAGGGCGCGGACGGTGTCGTCGACCGGGCGGCGGCGGTCGGGAATCGAGATCACGCTGAGCAACTGCGGAAAGTAGGCGTTGCTGGCACTCCGCACGAGCAGCCGCGCCGGCAGGTCGCACGGCTCAGGCGCGACCGCACCGAGCCATGGGCGGCGACCGCTGCAGTAGCCCAGCGCCTTCACGCCCGCCCCCTCCGCCATCGACCGGCTGACGCCGCAGTCGCAGGCGACGAACACCTGCGCCAAATCACCGCTCGTGCCGCGCTCCTCGATCCACAACTGCCGCATGCAGCCGGTCCGGGCGCCGTGGACGAACTGCTTCCAATCGAGGTCGTCGACATGCCCGCGCGGGCAGGCGCGCACGAAGCGCACCGGCACGACCTGGAGCTGCGACCGGGATTCGGCATCGCGGTAGCGGCCGTTTTCGAGGGCGGCGGCATGCACGAGCCGGCGGCGGCGAAAGCGGCCGGCCCCCGGCCGCGACTCCTGCACGATGAACCAGGCGGGGAAGTTCCAGGCGGCCACGTCCGTGCGCGGCTCATTCGGGTGCTCGGGGGCCGGCGGCGGCGCGCGGAGCGTGACGGTGTCGCGATCGAGAAACGCGCGCAGCTTCTCGACCAGCCGCGGTTCCTCGATGACCGGGATCCGTGCCGGGTCGTAGCGCCAGTGGTCGAGCCCGGCGACGATCACCGAGCAGTCGGGGAGGTCGATCATCGACCCCGGGCCGAACGTCGTCACCAATTGGCTGC
Source organism: Planctomycetota bacterium (assembly GCA_016872555.1). Classification (NCBI taxonomy): domain Bacteria; kingdom Pseudomonadati; phylum Planctomycetota; species Planctomycetota bacterium. The sequence goes on along the minus strand of VGZO01000064.1, from coordinate 7,800 downwards.
GGCGCAGTTGGTTGAGGGCCATCGCATCCCCTACGGCCGACGGACGGCGAGGATCACACTCGGCTCGACGTCGCGCATCGAACGGTTCGCCTTGAAGCGCCGCCGCGTCCGCCCGAGGTCGCGCAGCTCCGGATCGAGGAAGGTGTGCAGGAGCCGCGCACCGCCCCCCAGCTCACGCTGGTATTCCAGGTGCGTGCTCGACTGCCGCAGCTCCTCGACGATGTTCACCCAGTCGTCGAGGAGGCTCCGGCAGCGGTGGAGCACCTGGTCGTGGAGCTCCTGCCCGGCTGCCGCGGACGGGGGCCAGGCGTGGGCCCGCGCCCGCTCGGCGAGCCGCTCCGCGATCGCCTCGACGGCGGTGCGAAACTCGCCGACCGCTTCGGCGCCGCGCGGCGGCGTGAGCCGGGGGTCGAAGTGCCGCACCAGCGCTACCAGCGTGCCGACCAGCGCCCGGTCGAGCGCCCGCGGCGAAAACGGCGTCACGCTCGTCGCCTCGACCGACCGGTAGAACGACGCGTGGAAGCTGCCGAACCGCTCGTAGTGCGACCGATCGCGCGGCTTGTGGATGTTGAAGATCGTCACGACCAGCCCCGGGCGGTCCGGGTCGCGGCCGACGCGGCTGGTGGCCTGGATGTATTCGGCACTCGCCTTGGGCTGACCGAGGACGAGCATCAAGCCGAGGCGCGTGATGTCGAGGCCGACGGAGATCATGTTGGTGGCCAGGGCCGTGTCGACATGGTCGGGATCGGCAAACGGCTTGGCGAGCCGGCTCTTCGTCACCGACACCTGCCCGGTGCTGACGCGCGACGTCAGCTCGAGCACGTCGCGCTGGATCGAGCGCCGGGCAAACAGCATGTCGGCGGGCTCGACGCGCCGCCGGTTGCCATATTCCTCGAGGCGCGTGCAGACCTCGTCTTCGACGATCCGCCGGCTGCCCCCCAATTCGCGCAGGCTGTTGAAGTAGCCGAGCGACGTCATGTAGGGATCGACCGGATTCATCGCGTTCTTCGCGCCGCCATGCTCTTCCCAGAGGCGCTGGGCCGCCGCCGCCAGCGCCAGGGTCGTGCGGAGAAACACCACCTTCTGGCTGCGCCCCTGCGCCGCCACGCCGACATACATCCGCGCCGGGCGGCTCGTCGCCGGCACGGTGACGGCGAAGAAGCTGTCGCGCCGGTCGGGGCCGGGCGGCGGGAAGACCTGGGTCTCGAGCCGCTCGAACAGTGCCCTGACCTGCGTGTGGGCACGGCGCACCGTCGCCGTGCTGGCGACGATCTTCGGCCGGACCGTCCGCCCGTCGCGCTGCCGCGAGGCGAGCATGTCGATCGCCGATTCATACACCCCCGCGATCGTGCCCAGCGGCCCCGAGATCAGATGCAGCTCGTCTTGGATCACGAGCTCCGGCCCGGGCAGCGATGCGGCTCCCAACGGCGCCCCGTCGTCGGGGTCGCACGGCCCGTAAAACCCGTCGGCGTCGTGGCGGTCGACGAGGCCAAACAGCGCCCCGGTGCGGCCGGTCCAGGGCAGGGCGGCGAACTTGTCGACCGTGGCGATGAGAAAGCAGGGCAGCCGGCGGTAGACCGGCTCGTCGACGGCGACGATCGGCAGCGGACTGTCGCCCGAGAAATCACAGGCGTGGTCGCTGCAGGTGACGCGGAGATCGTGCGGCTCGCGGTCATTGGGCACGAGCCGAAACGACTCCGCCGTGAACGGCGCACCGCACCACGGGCATTCCTCGATCGGGATCGGCGCCGGGTGGGCCCCCGGATGGCGCTTGAACCGGTTGGTCCGCGCATACGCCGTCTCGTCGTGCCCGGGCGCATTGTCGCCCCGTTTCCCGATCCGGTTGGGCGTGGCGGCGCTCCCGACCCAGAGGCCGATCTCGAACGGCCACGACCCGAGCCGGCGGGTGTCGCGCCGTCGCTCGAGCTCCAGGGCACAGACCAGCGCCGCGGCGCGGCCGAGCTGGTCGAGCGTGAGCAGCCGCAGCGTGTAGCGCATCAGCACGGCGACGCCGCAGCCGCGCGGCGTGCCGTGGCGCAGCCGGCGGAGCACGATCGCGTAGGCGGCGAGGCCCAGATAGGCCTCGGTCTTTCCGCCACCGGTGGGAAAAAACAGCAGATCGACCCGCTCCCGATCGGCATGGGCCTCGTCGGTGAGGCCATTGATCGCCAGGAGGATGAACGCGAGCTGAAACGGCCGCCACGCCGGCGCCGGCAGGTCGGCGGGCGCGCCGGCGCGGCCGCGCGAATACCAGGTGCGGCGACGGGCGGCGTGGGCCATCGCCCGGTTGGCCGTGCGAAACGCGTCGAGAGCCGCCGGCTGCGTGGCCAGTGTGGCGATGCCGGCCTCGATCCGCCGGGCCGCGGTCTTCATCGTCGCCAGCATCGCCGTCACGGTCTCGCGGCGGTGCTCGTCCATTCCCGCCCCGACCGCGGCCTGCGTCTCGATCCACGCCCGATACGCCGCGACGATCGGCAGCAGCGCCGCCGTCGCGGCAGCGCCGTCGGCCAGCGCCCCGAGTTGTTCCATGCCGAGCACGACGCCGTCGAGGCTGCGGGGTTCGACCCGTTCCACCGCCGCCTCGGGAATCCATTCGGTCTCGACCGCCCGGCACGCGCCGCGCTCGTCGACGATCCCGCGGGCCGAGACCCCGTGGCCGACCGCATGTTCGAGCACGTCGCGATACTGGACGTCGGCGATCTTCTCGTCCGACTCTTCGCCGTCGCGCAGGTCCGGCCTGCCGACGAAGAGCGCGCCGGCCGGCGTCTCGAGGCGCAGCCGCGGCTGGAACACGAACCGCGAATAGGGCCGCTCGGCGTCGGGGATCCGCTCGTTGACGAGAAACACCGCCACGCTGCGCGTGCCGGCCGGGAGCTTGCCAGCGGCCCGGGCCGCGGCGGGCACGTCGCGCACCGTGGCGACGAGCACCAGGCCCGCGGATCCCTCGAGGGCCGTGCGCGACGGCTTCCCGCGCGCTGCCGCGAGGTCGATCGTGGCCCGTGCGTGCCGGGGCTGCCGCCGGTAGCCGCGCGGCCCCGCGACGGCCTTCTGCACCGCCCCGACCGCTCCGGCGGCCTGCGTCGCCGACCCGTCCGCCGCCTCCGATCCCTGCGGCCCTTCGTAGGCGTAGTCACCCCATTCCACGGTCGCGGCCAGCGTCTCCACGCCGCCGGGCAGGAGCACGCTGACCCCGAGTGAACTGGGGAGCAGCCCCTTCTTGCCCGCCGTCCGGTCGATCTCGGCCCCGTCGTCGCTGGCCGGCTGCTCCGCCGGGCTGTCGATCGGGTCGTCCTCGGCGTCGTCCTCCGACTTGCTCTCGCACGGCAGCGTCGTCGGCACCAGGTAGCCGGTCAGATACCAACGGCGCGGCGACTCCGGCAACAGCTCGCCGGCGAAAGGATGATCGTTCGTCGGCCCGACGAGATCGAGCCGTAGCGCCTCGACGAGGCGGGCCCGGATCTGCGCGGACGACACGGCGGAGGCGGTCACGAAGGCCCTTCACGGGGAGCACGGAGCCGGCGGCAGCCGGCCGACCCGGACGGGGGGGAGCGTACCCCGGTGCCGCCCCGATCGGCAAGGTATCCAACTGTCAGTCAGCGCGCATTAGCGGCCATCAATCGGCGCCTGACACGTGGCCATCATCACGGAGCATTTGACCTACCGGTCTTTCAGCGGCAGTGCCGCTGAAGGAGTCCTGTGATGGCGATTAGCTGAAGATGACGATGGTTGAGACGATACAGCCGATTCGATCGGCGGGCCTGTCGTGCCGACAGAATGCCGGCCGGCTCGGAGTCGGGGATTTGGACATAGAAGACCGGCTGACGGTTGCCGATCTCCTCCATGGCTCGTTGGATCAGGCTCGTCTTGCCGATCCGGCGTCGCCCGGTGACCTTCGCGAGGAACCACCGCTTGCGGTTGAGCTCCCGCTCCAGCTCCGCAAGCTGTTCTGTCCGGCCGTAAAACCGCCATTCAGCCATGCGCGTACCTCGGGAGACAAAGCCGCCGCCACACTAAGATAAAGCGACTTTATCTCCCCGGAGATCAGTCTGCAAGTCATTCACTGGATTCACTTTATGGCTTGTCATTCATTGGGATGGAGCCCTCCATGGACTCCCCGCACCACAGGGCCCCGGGATGGGGCGAATGCGGGCAGCCCAGCCGAGAGTGCGGCTGGATCGAGCAGCTGCAAGGAAGCCGCCACGGTCGGCACTTCTGGCCAGCCACCATTCACCGCCGCTGCGGCTGCACCGCAGCCGGCGGGAAGGCTTCGAGGGAGTCGATCGCTGCGGGAAGCTGCCTCGTCGTGCTGAACGCCGCCGGCGGCTCGGCGGCTCGGCGGCGACGTCCGTGACGTCCGTGACGCTCTCGTCGGTCCCTCGCTGCCATCGTCACGCCGTCACGGCATCGCGTGGACGTCGGTTGCGACCCATCCTGTCGGTGTCGGCTTGCCGACGAGGGCTTTGCCCGCGAGCGTGAGCCCCGACACCTCGCCGAGCGCGATCACGGCGAACACCTTCCGGTTGAACCCGAGAAACGACTTCGCACCGTGGAGGATGTGGGCCTTCTTGGTAGCCGACGACACCACGCTGCAACTCGTGAATCCCTGAAACACGGCAGGTGCCGTGCGGGCAAGAAAGCCGGGATCTGCGAAGCGCGCACCGGTCCGCGTGCCGTCGAGCACCTGCCGCAGGCCGACGAACTCGCCCGAAGCATTGATCAGCCGCTTGTCGAACCGCAGGCCGCAGAGCGCGCAGAGGCCCGTGTCGCTGCTCGGGAGCAGCGCGTCGGTCCACGCGCACCGGCCCGTCTCGCGCACCGCCGCGACGCGCCCGTCTTCGAGGGTGACGGCGCGATCAGGGAGGAGCCACATGCCGGAGAGCGCGCTTTTCGCCAGCTCGTCCGGGAGCCCCTTGGTGCCGGTGATCCCGCAGGCGTGCAGCTCGCTCTCGTCGCCGGCTCGGCCCGAAATCTCCGACATGCGGAGGCGCTCCTTCGCCAGCGTTTTGCCCGAGTAGGCCGACACCGCGCAGTCGGCCTCCCGCAGATAGACGCCGCTGAACTCGCAGCACCTCGCCTCGCTCCGGTGCCCCACCGTCGTGCCATCGGCGAGCCGAACGGCTTCGTCGCGTCGAAACCGTTTGCCGGATAGATCACTCGTCACGCGCTCGTCGTCGATGACCGCGGCGCCCGTCACCTCGCATGTCGTGGCCCGATCGGGCACGACGTAGCGCCCCGACACCGCGCTTTGCACGAGCGCCGACCGCAGCGCCACGCCCCCCGTCAGGCAGCAGGTTTCGGCCTCCGTCCGCAGGATCCGCTTGCCGGTGATCGGGCAGGTGATGCACTCCTCTGCCAGCGCATACCCACCCCCCGCCTCGCTCCGCTGCATGAGGTGCCGCAGGGCCCGCACGCCGCTGACCTGGCAGACCTCGAGGCACTCGGCGGGCAGCACCTGACCGGTCACATCGCACCGCTGGCGCTCGGGCTGCCGCGTTACCGCGCCACCGGCGATCGTGATCCGCGACCGATACGGCGCGGACTCGCCGACCCGGTAGGCGACGTCGACCGCTTGCTCGCCGCCGACAACGTATTCCACGGCGGCCGCCTCCGCCGTCACGCCCGGGGCGAGATCGTTGACGAGTTTTTCCCGGCGTTCCCCGGCATCGGTCTTGGCGAGCTCGCGCTCGAGACGCTGCTGGTAGAACGTGCGGAATTGCCCGATATCGGGATCTTCGGCCGCGCGCGCCTCGACGAGCCGTTCCACGTCGGGGAAAACCGTCTTGGGATGGACCTGCGCCGCATCGAACGGCGCCACCGCGCCTTCGGCCACGGCCGTGATCTCGATGGCGACGACCTTCTCGTAGCTGTCGACGGCATTGGCCGCGCGGGCTCGGCAGTGCACCCGGCCGGTGACCGTGGCGCGGCCGGCGACCGGCTCGCAGCCGATGTACGACGCCCCCGGGATCTCACCCGACCATCGAGCGGCGATCGCCGCCGTCTCCTCGCGCGACAGCCGCTGGTCGGCCCCGTGCACCGCGCTGCGGTCGATCCAGCGCTGCACGAGCCGCTCGAAGGCGGGCTTGCCCGGCTGGTAGAGCTGCGGGGCCTGCCCCATGAACACCCCGGGCCGGACATGCCGCTCGAGAACCCCCGCATCGAACGCCAGTTGCACCCGTTCCCTGTTGGCATCGTGGCCCGTGAACAGTCCCGTGCCATCGTCGGCGACGGCCCAGCCTTCGCGCTCGAGCGCCGCGAGGACGAAGCTGGCCAGCGGCATCGACGGCGCGGCGGGAGTGAGCTTCGGCATCGGGATGTCGGCCTGATCGGGGTCGCTCATCGCCCCGAGCATGTCGTTCATCTCCGTCTCCTGTTCCTCGAGCAGCTTCCTCGCCTGTTCGATGCTCTCGACTCGCATCGCGGCCGCGCGCTCCTGATCCTGGCCGCAGAAGGCGCTCACGATCATGCTGCGGATCTGCTGGTCGAGCGACGTGCTGCCGGCGTCTTCGGAAGCCTCGAGCACGGCCTCGATGTCGCCGACCGTGTGGGCGATCACCTGCAGCTTCTCCATCAGGCGGGCCACGATCTGCTGCTCGGGGCTGTCTTGGTGGACGAGGTTGGCCACCCACACCGACTTGAACTGCGAACCGATGCGCTGCACGCGCCCGATCCGCTGCTCCACGATCATCGGATTCCACGGGAGGTCGTAGTTCACGAGCAAATTGGCAACCTGGCGATTCACCCCCTCCGCGCCCGCATCGGTGGAGATCACGACGTGGATCTCGGGATCCTTCTTCCGAAACGCCTCGATCGTCTTGCGATTCGCCGCCGGCTCACCGCCGCGGATGAATCCATGCGACACCCCCGCGTCGGCCAGCACCTTCCCGAGCATCGCCTGCGTCTCCCGCCGCGTGGTAAACACCACCATGCGCCAGTCGGGCCGCTGGGGCCGCAGGATGCCGACGATCTCGAGCAATTGCCCCGCCTTCGCCGGCATCGCCACGCGCCCCGCCAGCGCCCCCACCTCGAGGGCGATCTCGGCGGCTTGCGACCCGGGCCTGGCCATGTGGGCCACCTGGTGGGCGAGGGCGGCCGGGCTGCTCATCAGCGCCACGAGCAGACTGGTCTGTTCGACCGCGGAAAACTTCGCGATCGCCCCGCTGACGATCCGCTCGAGCTCCGTCTCCTCCGCAGTCGCCTTCACCGGATACGTCTTCACGTTCCGCTCGGGAAACACGAGCCGTGCCTCGCCCCGGCGCGTGCGAAACATGTACGACCCGACGATCTTCCGAAACTCCTCGACATGCTCCTTCCGCAACCGTCGGGCGACCTGCTTGCCATCGGCGATGAACCGCGCCGCGAACTGCGAAGGGTTTCCGAACGGGTTGGTATGCCCCCGGGCGACGGCGAGGCAATCGACGAGCGAATAGATGTCCCACAGCCGGTTCTGGATCGGCGTGGCCGTGAGCATGAGCACATACTTGAAGGCCCGTGCCCGGAGGGCCTCGAAGATCGCCTTGGCCATCCTTGGCGGCGTCGGCGACCCGTGGAGGTTTCGCACCTTGTGCGCCTCGTCGAGGATCAGCATGTCGAATCCGCTCGCCTGCCCCGACTCGAGGAATCCGCTCGCCGACTGGTAGGTGGTCACGATCACCGGCTCGGTCCGATGGGCCGCGCCCGGGAGCTCGGCGCCGGTGGCCCCATAGGCATCGATGCCGAACTTCGACCCGAGCTCCTCGACCCACTGATCGATGAGGATCTTCGGGCAGATCACCAGCACCCGCGCCACCCGCCCGCGCTTCA
>VGZO01000063.1 GCA_016872555.1 Planctomycetota bacterium | reverse complement strand
GGCGACACGGGGACGTTGCCGAGGTTGTAAATGCCGGTGTCGATCCGCGCCAGGGCAAACATGCAGGTCGTCCGCCCCTCGAACGAGCGCACGCCGCCGGCATCGACGAGATTCAGCGGCGGGTCGTCGGGCCCCACGGCGGAGAGATTGAACCGCAGATCGTCGCGCCCCTGGGCGAGCAGCGCCATCCGAGTGGCGGCACCCCCGACGCCGGGTGCCGGCAGCGTCCACCGCGCCGCCCCGGCGGCCGCGAGCAGCCCCTGCTGCTTGAGGCCGACATGCAGCACCGGCTTGGCAACGGCGGCGGGAAACGGCCCCTCGGTATACATCGGCCCGAGTGGATCACAGACGACAAAGCCGAAGTTCTGCACCGCGCCATTGCCGTCGCGGTCGTCGGCGGCGGTAGCGCCGTCGAGGGCGAAGTCTTCGCTCAGCGACAGGTACTCTTCGGCCGTGTTGTTGCCGTTCACATCCCACTCGCCCGAGCTCACGTCGAGCGTGCCGTCGCCGTTGTAGTCCTCGGAAACGGGCGTGAGCGAATCGAATCGCGTGAACCCGGCCGTGATCGCGTCGGCCAGGGCGTTGGTGGCCATCGTCGTCGCCCGGTCGTAGATGATCCCGCGCGAGGCCTGGGAGCGACCGGCCGGCACCAGCGCCACCACGCTCGTCAGGCCGACGGCGAGGATCCCGATCGAGATCAGGACCTCCATCAGCGTGATTCCGCGGCGCGCGGATGCCGGCGCGGGGATGGAGTGGATGGCCGTCATGTCAGCGCCCTCCCGCCACGATCTGGGAGCGGATGAATGCCTGCGATGCGACCGGATTGGCGGCGTTGACAGTGCACTCGGCGACCCGGGCGATCCCGCTGGCCGGGTCGATCGCGATCCAATACGAGTCGCCGTATTGCCAATTGGCACCGACCGAATCGTCGCTGGCGTTGAGCGAGGCAACTGCAGGCTGCCCGGCCCGGTCCACGCGGCCGACGAGGAGGAAGATCGTCCCCTCGACGGCGAGCCGGGAGCCCTGGTGGAAGAGCTCACGCACGCGGCCGTTGCCGTCGAACAGGATTCCGATCGGCTGCGACGGCAGGGCGACGGTGCTTCCTGGCGCGAGGCCGAACTGCTGGTAGGGCACGCTCCCCGTCGAGGCGTAGCCCGACCAGAAGAGGTCGATGCAGCGGCCGTCGGAAAACGAGAACGTCGCCCCGCTGCGCACCGGCTGGCGGAGGATCTCATAGGAATGCGGCACGCCTTCGAGCGGCCAAGGCGTATTGAGCGGATTTTGCCCCGACGTTCCCTGGCTCGACCCGAGCCCACGGAACTGGACGGCGAGCGAACCGTTGGAGTGCGTCTGCAGGAGCTCGAACCAGGGGCCCGTGCCGTCGAAGCGGACGAGATCACCGGCCCGTGACTGCACCGCCGTGCCGCCGACCAACTGATAGAGGGCCGGCGTGATGCCACGATTGGCCGCGTCGAAGCTCGCCGCGCCGCCGACCGCCGGGAAGCCGACGTCGCGGTACGCCCAGGTGAAGGGAACCGGCTTGTCCGGATTGACGCCGCTGGTCGCCGGGTCGACCACCAGCGCCCGCGACTGGAGGCTCTCGCCGCGGTAGACCTCGGGCACGTCGGCGAGCTGGAGGTCGATCGCGTAGGGGGTGGCGGTGCCGGTGGGGAGGATCCAGAACCCCGCCCACTCGGTGCGGCCGATCGCCCGGCTCTGCGCCTTGCTGACCCACGTCGACACCGCCCGGGCCGCCTCGCGCGTGCGGCGCGACTCGGTGGTGTTGGAAAGGTTCGGCAGGACGGTGACGGCGAGGATGCCGATGATAGCCACCACGACGAGCAGCTCGACGAGCGTCATGCCGGCACGGCGGTGGTGGAGCGGAGGCATGGCTGGCAGCCGGCGGATCACTTGGTGATCAGGTCGTGGTTGGTGATCGAGTCGCGGTATGTTCGGGCGTCGAAGACCGAACCGGGAAGGAGCTCCGGATTGAGGACATTCGGGGGCGGTGGCGGCTTCGTCGTCGCCAGCCCGGGGCCTGTCGGAGGAATCCAACCATCGCCGATGTAATTGCCCGTCGCGCGGATGCCGTACCAGTTTTGGCTGTTGTCCATGATCGTCGGATCGAGCCCATTGCCGTCGGGACCGCCGGAGTAGATGAGCGGGATCAGCCGGTAGTCGTTCGGGGCGACATTCATCGGGTCCAAAGGATCATGATCGGCGACGTGATCCCCCGTCTGGAGCGTGCGCGTCACGGCGGGGCGCACCCCCGGCGTGTTGATCGTGTACCCGACCGGCCAGCGGATGAATTGGATCGGCTGGCCCCAGGCGTCGAGGAACTCCGGGCACCCGTTGGCGTTCACATCGCCGAGCTCGTCGTTGCGGAAGTTCTCCGTGGCATCGCCGGCGAACCCGCCGCGCATCACGATCATCGCCAGGCACTCCGCCGACTCCCACTGGTCCATCGCGGGCTTGCTCGCGCGGAATTGCTGGTAGCGGCGCGCCGCCGCCGACATCAGCTTCTGCACGCCAGCCACGCTCGAGCAGTCGACGTCGGCCCATTGGTCGGGCAGGTCGAGGAGCTGCATGACGCGAAGGGTCTTCAGCCTGCCTTCGGCGATCGTCTTGCGGGTGTTGGTGCTCGGCCCGACCCAGGCGGCACCGGGAGTGTCGTTGATCCAGGCACGCGGCGGGGTCGCGCTGTTGTCGATCCAGACGGTGTAGATCGGCAGCGAGGCTCCCGCCGCCGCCGTCGGGGCGCCGGCCGCGAACCTCGGCCCGGCGACCCGCTTCTCGGCGAAGCTCTCGTAGTGCGGGATGACGATTTCGTGGATCTTGCGGATCGTCGACTTCGTCTTGTCGATCTTCGACCGGGTCCGCGCGCCGGCCAGGCCGGCGAGCGACAGCGACGCGAGGATCGAGAGGATGATCATCACGACCATCAGCTCGACGAGTGTGAACCCTCCCCGCCGCCCGACCCGGGTTGGCATCGCGACGGTGGCTGATGAGGGAAGGGACATGAAACGATCCCGGCTTGCTCAAACAACTACTTGATGCTGTCTAGATAGTCCCGGCGCGTTCCCGGCCAAAAGTTGGATAGGTCGTCGTCGGTACCAAACACCTCGTCGCGACCGGCACACAAAATTTGGAACGTGTCAGGGTTGAAAAACTGCTGACCAGTCGTCGGCTGATTTGTCAGTTCCGCCGGAACAGGCATGGTGTTCGTGAACCAAAAAGAATCCGGCGCAGTTGGGACGGTAAACGGAGCCATTTTCCGCTTGAATGGCTTCTCTGGCACCATCTGCGCCCCGGGTGTGGTGAATGAAGACGTTGAATAGACGAAGGTTTCGTACTGGCTGGCCGGCACGTAGATGTAGGGGCTGTTCGGCTTTTCGCGCGGCGCGTACTGGTTGTTGGTGGTGTTCACCCGGGACTGGTCGAAGTCGAACAACTTCTTCGGCTTGCCCGAGAAAGGATTCGTCGGGTCGTCACCGTAGCCCGACAAAAAGAGGTAGATCGCTGTGAACGGAGTGACCTGCCCGGTGTCGTAGGTGAACGAAGCCCAGTTTGTTCTCGGAAAAATGCGAGTGACGTGCTTCTTGACGGCCCCGGTCGGCCTGTCCGCCGCCGGCGGGAAGCTCCCGTACTCGCTCTTGTAGTTCATGATCGCCATGTGAAGCATGTCGATCTCCGTCTTGATCGCCGCCTGCTTGGCCTTGGCCATCGCCGTCATCACCGCCGGCGTGATGATCGCCGCCAGCACCGCGACGATGATGATCGCCACCAGCAGCTCCACCAGCGTGAAACCGGCGCGGACCCCCCCGGGGCCACTTCCCGAGCCCGCCCGGTCCGCCCGCCGGGGCATGGTCGCGTCGTCGCAATGCATCGCAGCTCTCCTCCGGGGGCTTTCGCCCCGTCTCACGACAGGTCGGTGATCAGCTTGATGAGCGGCATGAACAGGGCGATGACGATGAAGCCGACGGCACCGCCGAGGAAGATGATCAGCAGCGGCTCCATCAGGCTCGTCAGGCTCTCGGTGAGCACCGCCACTTCCTCGTCGTAGGTGTCGGCCACCTTGTAGAGCATCGTGTCGAGCTCGCCCGACTCCTCGCCGACGTCGACCATGTTGACCACGAGGTCGTCGACGACCGGCTTCTTGTATTTCGTCAGGTACAGTAGCGCCCCGATCCCCGGGCAGAACAGCGTCCAGAAGAACATCGCCATGATGTTGAAGGGGGGGACGGCGAATTCCTTGAGTGGCTTGGCGATCGCATTACCGTCGCGGATCGAGTCGCTGACCTTCTGAAACAGCTTCTCGAACATCATGTTGCCCGAGGTTTCCTTGGTGATGTTGAGGGCCTCGAGGATCGGCACGCCCGAGGACAGGAGCGTGCCGAGGGTGCGCGTCGAGCGCGACATGATGTTTTTCTCGACGAGCTGGCCGAAGATCGGCATCTTGAGCGTGAACAGGTCCCAGCCGAAGCGGCCGTACTTGAGCAGGCAGATCGCCTTGATGATCAGCCGGAAGCCGAACGGGATCGCCGGGATCAGGTACCAGTAGTTGACGCAGGCGTTGGAGATGTCGATCAGGACCTGCGTCATCGCCGGCAATTCGCTGCCGAAGTCGTCGAAGATCTTTTTGAACTGCGGCACGATCTTGATCATGATGAACGTGAGGATGCCGATGGCCACGCACACCACCACGATCGGATAGACCAGCGCCCCCTTGACCTTCCGCTTCAGCGACTGCGACCGCTCCATGAACTCGGCCAGTCGGCGGAGGATCACTTCCAGCGCACCGCCCGCCTCGCCGGCGCGGATCATGTTGCAATACAGGCGGTCGAAGCACTTCGGGCTCTTCGACATCGCCTCGGAGAGCGTCGCTCCTCCCTCGATCTCGTCGCAGGTGTCGAGGAGGCTGTTCTTGAGCCGGCCCGGCTTCTGCATCTCCGCCAGCACCTTGAGGCTGCGGAGGATCGGCAGGCCGGCATCCTGGAGGATCGAGAGCTGCCGGGTGAACAGCGTCAGTTCCTTCCCCTTCACCTTGCCGAAGGCGAACGTCCGCCCCGGCTTGCGCTTCCCCCCCGCCGTCGCGGCCCCCTTCGATTTCTGCGCCTTGAGCTTGGTGACCATGTAGCCCATGGCGCGGATCGTCGCCTGGGCTTCGGCCTCGCTGGGCGCGTCGACGACGTCCTTGATCGGCCGGCCGGTCGCGGCGTCGATGGCTTCGAACTGGAAGGTGGGCATCGTCAGGCCTCCAGGATCGTCTCGCGGATGACTTCTTCGGCGGTGGTCGAACCGGCGAACACCGCTTCCATGCCGGAATCGCGGAGCGTGACCATCCCCTGCTTGCGGGCGAGGTTGCGCAGCTCCTCGGTCGAGGCGTTGCGCGCGATGAGGGCGCGGAGGTCGTCATTGACCATCAGCAGCTCATACAGCCCCATCCGCCCCTTGTAGCCGGTGCGGTTGCACTTCTCGCAGCCCTTGCCCCGGTAGAACTTCTTCCCCACCAACTGGTCGCTGGTCAGCTCGAGGTCGGCGAGGACATCGGCCCCGGGCACGATCTCCTCCCTGCAGTTGGCGCAGATCCGGCGCACGAGCCGCTGGGCGAGGATCGCCTCGACCGTCGCCGTGATCAGGAACGGCGGCACCCCCATGTCGCGCAGCCGTGTCACCGTCGCCGGGCTGTCGTTGGTGTGGAGCGTGGAAAACACCATGTGGCCGGTGAGGCTCGCCTGGACGGCGATCTCGGCCGTCTCCACGTCGCGGATCTCGCCGACGAGGATCCGGTCGGGGTCCTGGCGGAGGATCGAGCGCAGGCAGTGGGCGAAGGTGTTGCCGATCTCGGAATCGATCTGCACCTGGACGATGCCGTCGATGTCGTACTCCACCGGATCCTCGGTGGTGATCAGCTTGTCTTCGATGTCGTTGAGCTCGGAAAGGGCCGAGTAGAGCGTGGTCGTCTTCCCCGAGCCGGTCGGTCCGGTGACGAGGATGATGCCGTTGGGCCGCTTCATCACGTCGCGGAACTGGCGCAGCATCGCCGGCGCCATCCCGATCTTGTCGAGGTCGAGCGAGACCACGCCGCGGTCGAGGACCCGCATCACGACGCTCTCGCCGAACAGCGTCGGCAGCACGCTGACGCGCAGATCGACCGGATGGCCGCCGACGTTGAGCTCGATGCGGCCGTCTTGCGGGAGGCGGCGCTCGGCGATGTCGAGATTCGCCATCACCTTGATCCGCGTGGTGATCGCGAACGCCAGGTGCTTGGGGGGCGGCACCATCTCCTGGAGCACCCCCTCGCTCTTGAGCCGGATGCGGAATTCGGACTCGAACGGCTCGAAGTGGATGTCGCTGGCGCCGTCGCGGATCGCGAGCAACAGCACCATGTTGAGCAGCTTGCGGACCGGGGCGCTTTCGGCCAGGGCCTCGACGCTCGTCAGGTCGGTGGCGCCCTCCTTGCCGGCGGCGGCGGCCTGGGCGGCGAGGTCGGAATCCGCCTCGAGCGACTCGACGAGCGACTCCACGCTCTCGGTGTCGGACGAGTAGTACTTCTCGATCGCCTTGGTGATCTCCGACTCGGTGGCGACGCAGTTGTGGATGTCGTAGCCGAGGAACGTGCGCAGCTCGTCGGCGACCTGCAGCTTCTGCGGCTCGGCAGTGGCCACGGTGAGGCGCTCGCCGGCGAGCTCGAGGGGGATGACGCGATACAACTGCGCCATCGGCTCGCTGACGAGCTTGAGGACCTCGGCCGGGATCGCGCGGTCGTAGAGGGTGACGAAGGTCGTGTTCCACTGCTCGGCCAGCGCCTCGCCGAGCTGCTCCTCGGTGAAGAAGCCGAGCGACACCCCGACCTTGCCGAGGAGCTCGCCGCCGCGCGCCTGCTGCTCCTCGAGCATCATGGCGAGCTGCTGCTCGTCGCACAGACCGAGGTCGAGGAGGATCTGGCCGATCCGTTTCAGGGCCATCGCTTGCCGCTCCGATTACCTAGCAGGCAGTGGGCAGGGGACTCCGCCGCTGGAGGCGGCGGACGGCGAACCGGGGAACCGTCTGAGTTCCCCGCGGTCGCCACCGTGGGCAAGGGTCATGGATGGCTTTGTCCACGGTGAAATCAGTGCTCCATCTTCGCTTTGCGCGCGATGTCTTCCTCGTCGTCGAACACGCCGCGCTTGGCATTGGCGATCCGCATCGCCAGGTCGTCGGGCGACTGCGCCCGGCCGATCACCGCCTCCTCGCTGACCTTCTTCTCGTTCCACAGGCGGAACAGATGGTCGTCGAGGAGCTGCATGCCGAGCTTGGCGCCGGTCTGGATCGCCGAGTTGATACGGAAGGTCTTGTTCTCGCGGATCAGATTCCCGATCGCCGGGGTGCAGACGAGGATCTCGTAGGCCGCCACGCGCCCGCCGCCGATCTTCGGCAGCAGGGCCTGCGAGACGACGCCGATGATCGTCGTCGAGAGCTGGGTGCGGATCTGCTCCTGCTGGCTGGTCGGGAAGGCGTCGATGATCCGGTTGACCGTGCCCTGGGCGCCGGAAGTGTGGAGTGTGCCGAACACGACGTGGCCCGTCTCGGCGGCGGTGATCGCCGCCTCCATGGTCTCCAGGTCGCGGAGCTCGCCGACGAGGATCACGTCGGGATCCTGCCGCAGCGCGCGGCGGAGCGCCTCGGAAAAGCTGTGGACGTCGACGCCGATCTCGCGCTGGTTGACCGTGCTCTTCTTGCTCTGGTGGTAGAACTCGATCGGGTCCTCGACCGTGATGATGTGGTGGTCGTGGGTCTCGTTGATGAAGTTGATCAGGCTGGCGAGCGTGGTGCTCTTGCCGGAGCCGGTCGGCCCGGTGACGAGAAACAGCCCGCGCGGCCGGCAGACCATCTTCTTGCAGACCTCGGGCACGCCGAGCTGCTCGGGGGTCAGCATCTTGTTGGGGATCTGCCGCAGCACCATCGCGATCGTGCCGCGCTGCTTGAACACGCTGACGCGAAACCGCGCCATGTCGCCGAACGCGAAGCCGAAGTCGCAGCCCCCCTTCTCGGCCAGCTCCGCCTGGCAACGCTCCGGCGTGATCGCCTTCATCAGGCCGTTGGTGTCGTCGGCGGTGAGCACCTTGGTGGCCTGCGGCCGCATCCCGCCGTCGATCCGGAACACCGGCGGCAGGCCGACGGTGATGTGGATGTCGCTGACGCCGTTCTTGACGGCGGCGGTGAGCAGCTTGTCGATCTGGATCGTGCCGACCGCCGCCTTGGGCATGGCGTAGGCGGCGGCCTCGTCGACCGGGCCCGTGGCGGCCTTCTCGCCCGCCGCGTCGGAGACGATGTCGAGCTCGAGCGCCCCGTCGCCCGACGTGCCGGGGGAGCCGGCGGCCTGCTCGTCGGCGTCGGTCGCCGGGCGGAGGAGCACGACCTTCGTCCCGCCGACGTCCATCACCGCCCCGGCATAGCGCCCCAGTGCCGAGGTGAACACGAACCGTTTCGGATCGCTCCCCGGGGGGAGGATCGCGACGACCAGGGCCTCGACCTCGTCCTCGGAGAAGGCCTTGACCTTCAGCGGCCGCACCTGCTCGCCGATCTTGAGCATCGGCGGCTGGTTGCCGGAGAGGCGCAGCTCGCTGGCCCCGTTGTCGAGGGCCACCTTGAGCAGCTTGTCGACGGTCGCGGCCTGCGGCGAAGGGGTGGCGGTGCTCATGGCGGGGTCACCTCGGACGGTCGTGGGAGGATGGCCAGTCGGCAGGTCGTCTCGGCGCAGGGAACCTCGGGTCGGCGGAACGCCTCCCGGGGCACCCCTGCCGATTCATGACCAGTGGACACTTGGTACGGCAACGCCGGCGACGCCCAGTCTAGCTTCCGCTGCCGTTTTCGCAGCACGGCGGATTCCGGGTTTGCAGCCCGCGAGACCCCCGTGCCAAGCGCGCTCGGCGAACGCTCGCCGCCAGCCCGGCCACGGCCGGCGGACGCTCGCTTCGGTCCCAGAAACACCCCTCCGCACATCGTCAGCGGGGCCCGATCGCCCCACCTCCGGCGGCGTCCCCACGCCGCACTCACCCTGCCTGCATTATGCGCACCATCGGCAGGAAAGTCCCGCGCGGACAGGAAAAATGCCGACCGCGGTGGGGGCAGAGGATGCGCGGCGGGAACAAGCCTCGGCTCGGGCTCTGCAGAGGGGGGCGCCCCTCGCGCCTATGCCCTCGCATCGACCCGCAGCCAGTGGGTGACGGGCCGATGCGAGGGCGACGGCGGAGGGGCTACGCGGGCCCCTGGGAAGGTGGAAGGGGCGACGCTTGGCGGTGCTGCCGTGATGCTGCACACGAGCGTGAGGACGCGCGACGAGGGTCCTTGGACCATGCCGGTGCGGTCGGTCGACGGCGCTCGGTGCCAGATCGTGCGCTGCCGCGAACGGCTTGCCAGCCCAGGCCCGTGACCGTGCGCCGTCGCCCTCACTCCTCGACCTTCTTGGCCACGCGGAACACCTCGTCGAACGTGGTGATCCCGCGGAGCACTTTCTGCACGCCGTCGTCGAACATCACCCGCATCCCCTGGCTGCAGGCGGCGCGGCGGATCTCCTGGGTCGGGGCCCCCTGGAAGGCGAGCTCGCGGATCTTGTTGGTCATCACCATCAGCTCGAAGATCCCGAGGCGCCCCTTGTGGCCGGTCTTCTGGCAGTTGGCGCAGCCGCGCCCCTTCATGAACGTCGCTCCCTTGAGCTGCTCGGCCGTGATCCCCGCCGCCTCGATCTGCGTCTCGAGCGGCTGGAACGGCTGCTTGCACTTCGGGCAGTTGATCCGCACGAGGCGCTGGGCGAGGACGGCGATCACGCTGCTGGCCACGAGATACGCCGGCACGCCCATGTCGATCATCCGCGTGATCGCGCTGGGGGCGTCGTTGGTATGGAGCGTGCTGAACACCAAGTGGCCGGTGAGCGACGCCTGGATCCCCATCTGCGCCGTCTCCGTGTCGCGCATCTCGCCGACGAGGATGACGTTTGGCGCCTGCCGCAGCATGGCGCGAATCACGCGCGCGAAGTCGAGGCCGATCTGGTGGCGCACCTCGACCTGGTTGATCCCGGCGAGGTAGTACTCGACCGGGTCCTCGGCGGTGATGATCTTCGTGTCGGGGCGATTGAGCTCGTTGAGCGAGGCGTAGAGCGTGGTCGTCTTCCCCGACCCGGTCGGCCCGGTCACGAGGATGATGCCGTTGGGGCGGCGGATCAGGTTCTTGAAGTTGCGGAAGTCGTGCTCGGAGAGGCCGAGCTGGCGGATGCCGACGCGGATGTTGTCCTTGTCGAGGACGCGCATCACCACCGACTGGCCATGGTTGGTGGGGAGCACGCTGACGCGGAGGTCGTAGTCCTTGCCGTCGACGGTCAGCTTGATGCGGCCGTCCTGGGGGCGGCGGCGCTCGGCGATGTCGAGCTTGGAGAGGATCTTGATGCGCGACAGGATCGCGCCGAGGAGGCGGCGCGGGGGGTTGTCGCGCTCGACGAGGCGCCCGTCGATCCGGTAGCGGATCCGCACGCGGTTCTCGAACGGCTCGATGTGGATGTCGCTGGCGCGGAGCTGGACCGCCTCGGTGATCACGAGGTTGACGAGCTTCACGACCGGGGCGTCGGAGTTGTCTTCGGTGGCCTGCGCGGCCGCCTGCTCGACGGCCGTCTCGGTGAAGTCGATGGCGGTGTCGGTGAACTCCTGGAGCATCGAGTCGGCGCTCTCGCCGTCGCTGGCGCCGTAGTGGCGGTTGATCGCCTCGATGATCTGCTCGCGCGGGGCCAGCGCGATCTCGACGTCGCGGTTGAGGATGAAGCGGAGCTTCTCCTGGGTGTCGAGGTCGGTCGGGTCGCAGCTGGCGACGCGGAGCGTCGCGCCCTCGATGGAGATCGGGAAGATCGAGTTTTCGCGGGCCACGCTCTCGGGGAGCAGCTCGATCGTCTCCTGCGGCACCGCGGCGGTGGCGAGGTCGACGAACTTCATCCGGTAGGCCTTCGCCAGGGCCCGCATCACCTTGTCGCCGGGGGCGTAGCCGAGGCGGACGATCTCCTCGTGCATCTTCTTGCCCGAGGAGCCGGCGATCCGCGTGACCTCGGCGAGCTGCTCGGCGCTGACGAGGCCCTCGGAGACGAGGAGCGAGGAGAAGGCGTCGGAGATGGCCATGGGTGGAGGCGGCGGGAGGGGAGGATGCGGGACGGAGGGGCCGGGACGGATCGGGCGTTGGCGACACTAGCCTTCGAGGAACGTATCGGCGTGTTCGTAGCCGGGGGCACAGGTGCAGAGGAACACGAGCTCCTCCGGGCCGTCGTTGCGGATCGTGTGGCGGGCTCCCGGCGGGATCGCGATCGCGTCGCCGGGGCCGACGGCGCGCGTGTCGTCGTGGCCGACGGTCATCACGGCGCTGCCGGAGAGGATGTAGTAGATCTCCTCGGTGGCGGCGTGGTGGTGGGGGGTGGTCGCCCGCCCCGGTGCCAGGCGGGCCTCGGCGAGGCTCTGGGCCCGGATCGCCCCGTCGCGGTGGGAGAGCAGCTCGCGGATCGTCGAGCCGTCGGCGGTCGTGAAGGGAGTCGCCTCCCGGAGGTTGCGCACGAACATGCCGTCCCCTTTCTACCCGACAACGATACCAGACGCCGGCCGGCCGCCGACACCGTCCCGTCAGCCGCCGTGCCGCCAGAGATGGAGCACCGCCGGGGGAAGGGCCCGGGAGGTCCAGCCGTCTCCCGGAAGCCGCGCCTGGTCGAAGGCGGTGTCGGCCTCGACGACGACGGTACTCCGCGGCGGCGCCGCCCCCTGGAGGGCCGCCACGAGGGCGACGACGTCGGCACCCCGGCTGGTGAACATCTCCCACGGTGGCGAAACGAACACCAGCCACGGCTTGTCATCCGGCAGCGGCGGCAGGCGCCGGGCCCAGACGAGGACGTCGCCGGGGCGGACCTCGACACGGTCGGCGATGCCGAGCTCCGTCGCCGCCGCCCGGAGCCGGTCGGCGGTGGGGAAATGGCGCTCGACGAGGATCGCCCGCGCCGCCCCCCGGCTGAGCGCTTCGAGCCCCAGCGCTCCGCTGCCGGCGAACAGATCGATCGCCACCGTCCCCGGAACGTCGCTGCCGAGCAGATCGAAGAGCGTCTCCCGGACCCGATCCTTCATCGGCCGGGTGCGCGGGTCGGGGAGGAAGGGGAGCTTCCGCCCCCGGAGCGTGCCGCCGATGATCCGTGGCGGGGCGGCGGCGTCGGCCCCGTCGGGGGCTGCCTTGCGACGGCCGCGATCGGGCGCGGGGGGGCCGCGACGCGGCATGGTTCACGTTCCGACGGGGAGGATCACCGTGGTATCGTACCCCCGGCGGCGGCGGTCCGCCGGCGACGGACATCCTTCACGGAGGGGGCGATGCGTGTGATCCTGCGGGCGGTGGTGGCGCTCGGTGTGGCGGCGGGAGTGTTTTGGGCGACGATCCCGGGCGCTTCGGCCCAGCCGGCGGCCCCCGAAAAGCCGGTCGATCTCCAGGCGGCGCAGGCCGAATTCGATGCCGCCCGCAAGGAGATGAAGCGGCTCGTCGGCGAGATGCAGGTCCTCGGCGGCCAGTACAAGAACGAGACCGACAACGCGAAGCGCGACGCCCTCGAGGTGAAGTTCGAGGGGCTCAAGCCGGAGGCGGAGAAGGCGAGCGACCAGCTGGAGAAGGCGGCGTTCACGCTGGTGGCCGCCAACCCCGCGAGCAAGGCCGCCCGCGAGATGTGCACGGCCGTCGTCACCGCCGCGATGCAGGGCGACGACCCGGATCGGGCCCTCGAGTTGGCGGACCTCCTCGACACGGCGGGCGTGTTCGCCGATCCCGGCGACGCCGAGAAGGGGGTGGCGATCGTCGCGGCGACGGCGGCGATCTTCCGCTCCGAGCCCGACCGCGCGGCGGCGTGGCTGAAGAAGGCAGCGGCAGCGGGGGTCGAGGACGGGCGGATCGTCCAGCTCGAGCGGTCGCTCGCCGCGGAGCTTCCCAAGGTCGAGGCCGAGATGGCCGCTCGAGACGCCGAGGCCAAGGCCGACGACCTGCCGCGCGTGAAGATCACCACCACCAAGGGCGACATCGTCGTCGAGCTGTTCGAGAACGAGGCGCCCAACACCGTCGCCAACTTCATCGCGCTGGTCGAGAACGGAACCTACGCCGGCACGCCGTTCCACCGCGTGATCGGCGGGTTCATGGCCCAGGGGGGCGATCCCAAGGGCACCGGCGCCGGCGGACCGGGCTATGCCATCGCCTGCGAGTGCTACGAGCCCGGGGCACGGAAGCACTTCCGCGGCTCGCTGTCGATGGCCCATGCCGGCAAGGACACCGGCGGCTCGCAATTCTTCCTCACCTTCCGCCCCACCGAGCACCTCGACGGCAAGCACACCGTCTTCGGCCGGATCATCGAAGGGATGGACGTACTCCCCAAGCTGATCCGTACGCAGGACCCTGTGGGCCAGACGGTGCCGGGGATCAAACCCGACCGGATCGTGAAGGCCGAGGTGATCCGGAAGCGCGACCACGAATACAAGCCCGAGACTCTCCCCGATCCCAAGAAGGGGGGCTGACCGGCTGGAGCGACCGCCGGGCCAGCAATCGCGGCGGGGCCGCACGCCGCTCCCCCGGGGCCAGCCCGGGTGTAAACTCGTCTTGGTGTTCTTCCGGGCGATGATCGCCCCGCCCGGCGCCTGCGAGCCGACCGATCCGACGAGGGAGGCACCCGATGATCCGACAGCTTCGCCCGCGGGCCGGGCTTGTCGCCGTGGCATGTGCGATCGGCGTGGCGTGGGGTGTCGCGGGAGCGCCTGCGGCCGATCCCCCCGGCAAACCGCGCCCCCCCTCCTCCAACCGCGGGAAAAACTCCATGCAGCGCGGGCAGCCTTCCCAGCCCGGTGCCGGCCAACCGGCGCCGGTGGTCGATGCCGAGGGCAATCCCCTGCCGACCACGCTCGAGGGCTGGCAGCAGCGGCTCACCCCGGAGCAGTTCCAGGTGGCGCGGCTCAAGGGCACCGAGCGCGCCTTCACCGGCAAGTATTGGAACACCAAGACCAAGGGCACCTACCGCTGCATCTGCTGCGGCGAGCCGCTGTTCCGCTCCGACGAGAAGTTTGACAGCGGCTGTGGCTGGCCGAGCTTCAACGCCCCGATCGACGCCAAGCAGGGGGACGTGAAGGGGAAGGTCGTTGCCGAGCACGACGACTTCTCGTTCTTCATGCACCGCACCGAGGTCACCTGCCGCAAGTGCGGCGCCCACCTCGGCCATGTGTTCAACGACGGTCCGCCGCCGACCGGCCTGCGCTACTGCATCAATTCGGCGTCGATCGTCCTTGAAGAAGACAAGGCGGGGGCGGCCGACAAGCCGGACGCCGACGAGCCGAAGCCGGAGCAGCCGCCGCAGCCCCCGGCGCCGGGGCCGAAGCGCGGGCGCTGATTCACCGCGGGGGCGACAGCCGGCTGATCGCGTTCGTCACGGAACCGGAACCGATCCCCGAGGCTCACGAGTCGTTCATCAGCCCGGAAACCGTTGCGGACGTGACATTGGCCGGGCTATCCTCATCCTCTGCACCATCGTGTGCATTCGTGTACAGTTCGGTCGTGACGTTCGATCAGTCGCCTCCCGGAGGTTCACGTTGTGAAGACTGTATCGTTCACCGAGTTCCGCAGTCGCGCGTCCGTGCTCTTCGACGCGGTCGAGCGCGGGGAAACACTGGTCGTGCTGCGGCACGGCAAGCCGGTGGCCGAAGTTCATCCCGTGGCGGCGGGCGGAGCTCGGATGCCGTCGTGGCGGCGCCCGGGCCTGCGGCTCACCGCCAAAGGTGCGTCGCTCGCGAGGGCCATTCTCGAAGACCGCCACCGTGAAGACGCTCCTTGATTCCTCGGCCTTCGCCAAGCGCTACGTCGAGGAGCCGGGAAGCGACGCCGTCGAGTCGGCCTGCCTCGCAGCGTCGGAACTGGGTCTCTGCGTGGTGTGCGTTCCGGAGATCCTGTCGGCGATGAATCGCCGGCTTCGAGAGCGTCGCTTGAACCGTTCCCAGTACGACCAGATCAAGCAGCGGCTGCTCGAGGACATCGCTGATGCGGCCATCATCGAGTTCACCCCGCCGGTGATCGCGGCCACGGTGACGGTGCTCGAGGCATCGGTCGTCCGTGCGGCCGATGCCATGCACGTTGCGGCAGCCCTGGTCTGGGGGGCCGAGCTCTTTGTTTCATCCGATCGCCGGCAGCTTGCCGCGGCCCGCAAGGCCGGCCTCCGCGTGAAGGCCGTGTAGGACGTGGTGGCTACGCCGGCCTCCGTGGATCCGCGGCCCCGCCATGAGGGCCATGAGCGCCAAAGGATAGCCCGGTCAATGGCACCTCCGCACCGGTCTTCCGGCTGATGAGCGACTCGTGAGCCTCGGGAGGAGCGGCCGGGGCGTCCAGCGCGGGTTTCTCGAAACGCCCCGCCCCCGCTCTCGACGAGATCGAGCGGTCGCTGTGCGCTGCGGCAGGCGTCACGAGTGACTCCGACGCCCCGCCTCCGCCCGCTCGCCGACCGGGGCGAGCTCGTCCAGGCCTCTGACGATCGCGACGTCTTTCAAGGACGGATAGACGACCTGCCCGTGATCGGCATCCACAGCCTCTGACCGCTGCCGGACGCGAGGCATCGAAGCCCGGGAGCGGCGGACTGGGAGACGGTCTGCGCCGAGGCGAGAACCTCGCCATCGCAGCAGGGAGTGAGCGGCGTTTCAGTGTTTCGGGAAATCGCCTTCGGACGCCCAGGCCGCTCTCCCCGAGGCTCACGAGTCGGGCATCAGCCCGGAAACCGTTGCGGACGTGACGGGGTCTTTGGCCGCGATCCGCTCCTGCTCGGTGACGCTCGATACCCTCGGCATCTCCGGGTGAGCGCCCTGGGAACTTCGCGGCGGCTACTACCTCAGAGGCGGGGTTCTCGGCTACAACAATAGGGTTGCGACGCCGCGTTCGTCGTTGGGAAGAGGATTGGCAACCAGCCCGACCGATCCCATGAGTCCTCGCGATCGCGGCGGCTCGAGCCGGGCGCCGTTGCGGGGCTTGCGGGTGTTGGCAAGCGGCCTTCGGGCCGCTGACCGAGGACCACCGCCGCCTGCCGGGAACAACGACGGATGTTTCGGGTTGGGAGACGATGCTTGCCGGGCAAAAAGAAGGGAGGGATCGCCGTGCCGACGTCATTGTCAGATCGCCTCAGGGGTCTTCGGAAGTTCGCCTATGCCGCGGCTCTCTCGGGTTCACTCCGGGTTGCTCCCACCACCGCGGATGAAGGGGAGTTGACCGGCCCGACGGGGAATCGCGACGTCTCCGCAGCGTCGGTGTCTCACTCGGAGGCCGAGTCGGCGGTGGCGTTTCTGGGCCGGCTCGGCGCTGACACCAAGACGATCAAGGCATTCGCAGCCAACGCCAGGAAGGGCATCGATTGGGTTCACCGGCCCGCCAGTCCGGAGGAGAGGTCAGCGGGTATCCGAAAAGGGCTGGATGTCATTGCCTTGGGTCTTGCCGGCAAAGATGAGAGGGTCAGGGTGGCGACGACGTTCCTTCTCTCCGAGATGGCCAAGGGCGATGAGGACGTCGCGGTTGCGGTCCTTAAGCGGTACCATAAGACCGGGCCGACCGCGAAGTATTGGCTCTTCGCCGGTCTCGCGAGTCCGCTCGGACGAGCGGCAGAAGGAGCCGAGTCAGACGGCACAGCGATTGAGTGGAGCCGCTTCAGAGACAACGTCAGTTGGCAGGCCAAAGACAGCCCTTCGCGATATGCCGATCTGCAGGCGGCTGCGGAGTTCGCCGGTCAGTATGCGTTGCACACCGGGGATGCGACGGACTCGATCGCCGCCTTGACGCAGATCGTCGCTCTCCCAGGGCAATCGCATCCTAATCGGCCTGTTTTCCCGTCAGAATTCCTTCCAAGACATCGTTACACCAGCCTGCTTGGAGTCGTTTGCCCCGAATCGAGCAATTTTTCACGGAAGTGTCTCGCTTGAGAATCGAGAGCGCCAGCC
>VGZO01000062.1 GCA_016872555.1 Planctomycetota bacterium | reverse complement strand
GAGAGCATGCGGCGAGAGCCGCAGGATGGCGAGGCAAGCCCCTCGGCGCGTGAGAGCATGCGGCGAGAGCCGCAGGATGGCGAGGCAAGCCCCTCGGCGCGTGAGAGCATGCGGCGAGAGCCGCAGGATGGCGAGGCAAGCCCCTCGGCGCGTGAGAGCATGCGGCGAGAGCCGCAGGGTGCCGAGGCAAGCCCCTCGGCGCGTGAGAGCATGCGGCCAGGGCCGCAGGATGCCGAGGCAAGCCCCTCGGCGCGTGAGAGCATGCGGCCAGGGCCGCAGGATGTCGAGGCAAGCCCCCCGGCGCGTGAGGGATAAGGACTGGGGAACTAGGATTCGAACCTAGACTAACTGGTTCAGAGCCAGTCGTGCTACCGTTACACCATTCCCCAAACGCGTCGAAAAACGACGATCTTCGCCTCGCGATCCCCTCATGCAGAGGGGTGGCGACGGCGAGCTATCATGGAGCTCGAAAAAGAGCCTAGCCTCTCGCGCCAGGCCTGACAACGCCGGCGGAGTCGCGCCCGCCGCTTCTCCGGAGGGGTGCCGTGGAGCCCACGTTCGCGCTGGAGGTTCAGCAGCCCGGCCAGCAGCCACGGCTGGTGCCGCTCGCCAAGGAGCGGACGGTGATCGGCCGGTTGCCGGCCTGCGACGTCAGCTTCCCCGACACCAATGTCAGCCGCGAGCACGCCGTCGTCCATCTCGCCGACGGCGTCGCGAGCCTCGAAGACCTCAAGTCGCGAAACGGCACCACGCTCAACGGCAAGCCGGTGAAGGCCCGCGTTCCGCTCGCCGACGGCGACGAGATCCGGATCGCCACCAATGCCATCCGCTTCGTCAATCCGACGGCGCGGCGGCTGCGCGCCGTGCTCGACGACACCGAAGCCGCCGGGTTCGTCGACACCGACTCGCAGTCGATGATCGTCTCGCGGCTCGACCCGTCCGACGCCGCCAGCGGATCGCAGTCCAACGAAGACGCCGCCGCCAAGCTGCGCGCGATGCTCGAGTTCTCCCGGCTGATCGGCAATGCCAAGGCCGTCGACGAATTGCTCCCGCGCCTCGCCGACGCGCTGTGCGAGCTGTTTCCGGGGGCCGAGCGGGCGTTCATCCTGATCGTCGATCCGGAGTCGAAGCGGGCGGTGCTCCGCGCGAAGCGGATCCGCGGTCGCCCCGAGCCGGGGCCGATCCGGCTGAGCCGCTCGCTCATCGACCAGGTCATCGGCACGCGGACGGCGATCCTCTCGGAAGATGCCGGTGCCGAGTTCAACATGAACGAGAGCATCATCCAGAGCCGGATCCAGTCGGTGCTCTGCGTGCCGGTGCAGCGGGCCGACGGCGAGGCGCTCGGCGTGCTGTACCTCGATTCGCGCGAGGCGCGGTCGAGTTTCACCCCGCAGGATCTGGCGGTCGTCGTCGGCCTCGCGGCACAGGTGTCGCGATCGCTCGAGCTGGCCGTGTCCCACGACGAGGAAATCGCCCGCGCGAAGCAGCAGCGCGACCTCGAGCACGCGCGCACGGTCCAACGCGGATTCCTGCCGCGCGAGCTTCCCGAGATCCCCGGCTACGACGTGTTCCACCACTACGAGGCGGCGCGGCAGGTGGGAGGGGATCTGTACGGCTACGTCTCCCTCCCCGGCGGCCGGTTCGCCGCCTACCTGGCCGACGTCTCCGGCAAGGGGGTGTCGGCGGCGCTGGTGATGATGTTCCTCCAGGGGGAGATCCGCTTCCGCCTGGCCAGCGAGCCCGACGTGGCCACCGCCCTGACACGGATCAGCGACGCCTTCTGCCGCAGCGACTGGGACGGCCGCTTCGCGACGGCGCTGGTGTGCGTCATCGACCCGGCACGGCAGCGCGCCACCATCGGCAACGCCGGCCACCATCCGCTCCTGGTGCGCACCGCCGCGGGCGAGGTCCGCCTCGTCGCCGACGGGATCGGCAACCTGCCCCTCGGCTACGACCCCGGCCACGCCTACTCCGCCTGCGAGATCGACATCGGGCCGGGTGACATGCTCGTGTTCACCACCGACGGGATCACCGAGGCCCTCGACAACGACGGCGGCCTGTACGGGCTCGACCGCCTCGGGGCGGTGCTCGGCGCCGCGGGAGGCTCGGCCACCGAGATCGGGGCCCGGATCCTCGAGGACCTCGACCGGCACACCGCCGGAGAGGTGCAGAGCGACGACATCTGCCTGATGTGCGTGCGCCGGCTGCCCACGGGAGAGTGAGCGGGCGGAAACGTCAGCGTCGTGGCCGGGGGATCCGTCCGCCGGGGGCGGGCCCCCCCTTGCCGCGGCCGGGCCGGCCCCGTCCGCCCCGCCCTGGCCGAGCCGGCGGCGCTTCGCCGCGGAGCGCTCCCATCCGGTCGCGGATCGCGGCGGCGCGCTCGAAATCGAGCTCCGCGGCGGCCTCCATCATCTCGGCCTCGAGCCGCTCGAGCAGCTCCGCGGTGTGGCGCGACGATTCGTCGGTCTTCCCGACCGCGTCGAGGGCGGCGGCCCGCGCGGCCGCCTCGGCCTCGATTCCCGCGCGCAGCTCCTTGCGCACGCTCTCCGGGGTGATGCCGTGGGCCTCGTTGTAAGCCTGTTGGATCTCGCGGCGCCGGGCAGTCTCGTCGATCGCCTGGCGCATCGACTCGGTGATGATGTCGGCATACAGGATCACGCGGGCGTCGACGTTGCGCGCCGAGCGGCCGATCGTCTGCATCAGCGACGACTCGCTCCGCAGGAATCCCTCCTTGTCGGCGTCGAGGATCGCCACCAGCGCCACCTCCGGCAGGTCGAGCCCCTCGCGGAGGAGGTTGACGCCGACGAGCACGTCGAACGCCCCGGCGCGGAGGTCACGGAGCAGCTCGACGCGTTCGAAGGCGTCGAGCTCGCTGTGGAGCCACTTGCAGCGGACCTTCCGCTCCTGGAAATAGGCGGCGAGGTCCTCGGCGAGCTTCTTCGTGAGTGTCGTCACCAGCACGCGGTGGCCCGCCGCCACCGTCTTGTGGATCTCGCCGGTGAGGTGCGGCACCTGATCGCGCGCCGGCACGACCTCGATCCGCGGGTCGAGCAGGCCGGTCGGGCGGATCACCTGCTGGACCACCTCGCCGCCGGTGCGGTCGAGCTCCCACGGGCCGGGCGTGGCGGAGACGAACACCGTCTGGTGGAGGCGGGTCTCCCACTCGGCGAACGTCAGCGGACGGTTGTCGAGGGCGCTCGGCAGCCGGAACCCGTGGTCGACGAGCGTCATCTTCCGGCTCCGGTCGCCGGCGTACATGCCGCGGACCTGCGGCACGGTGACGTGCGACTCGTCGACGAAAAACAGGAAATCGGGCGGGAAGTAGTTGAACAGCGTGTCGGGGGTGCTGCCCGGCGCCCGGCCCGACAGCGGCCGGGAATAGTTCTCGATGCCGGGGCAGAAGCCCGCCTCGAGGAGCATCTCGATGTCGAACCGGGTCCGGGCGGAGAGGCGCTGCGCCTCGAGGAGCTTTCCTTGGCTCTTCAGCTCGTCGAGCCGCGCCTCGAGCTCGGCGCGGATCGTGGACACGGCGGCACGGACGCGGTCTTCGGGCATCACGAAATGGCGCGCCGGGTAGAGGTACAGCTCCTCCTTGCGGGCCACCACCTCGCCGCTGGTCGGGTGGGTGACGGCGATCGACTCGATCGTGTCGCCCCACAGTTCGACGCGCGACGCGAATTCGTCGTACGGCGGCCAGATGTCGATCGTGTCGCCGCGGACGCGGAACCGGCCGCGCTCCAGCGCCATGTCGCCGCGCTCGTAATGGATCGCCACCAGCTTGGCGAGCAGTTCGTCGCGCGACGTGGTCCGCCCCGTGGCCAGCCGCACGACCATCGCCCGGTAGTCGTCGGGCGAGCCGAGACCGTAGATGCACGATACGCTGGCCACCACGACCACGTCGCGGCGGCTGACCAGGGCGCTGGTGGCGGCGAGCCGGAGGCGGTCGATCTCCTTGTTGATCGCGGCATCCTTCTCGATGTAGATGTCGCGCTGCGGGATGTAGGCCTCGGGCTGGTAGTAGTCGTAGTAGCTGACGAAATAGTGGACGGCGTTGTGGGGGAAGAAGTCGCGGAACTCGGCGTAGAGTTGCGCCGCGAGCGTCTTGTTGTGCGACAGCACGAGCGTCGGCCGGCCGACCCGGGCGATGACGTTGGCCATCGTGAACGTCTTCCCCGAGCCGGTCACCCCCATCAGCACCTGGGCGGGGCGCCCCGTGGCGATCCCGTCGACGAGCGACTCGATCGCCGCCGGCTGGTCGCCGGCGGGGACGTAGGGGGCGACCAGTTCGAACAGTCCGGGGCACAACGGTGCGGGCGTCGTCACGGCGCGGGGCCTCCGGCGGGGAGGGGACGGAGGTGGGGGCGGAGGCGATCCAGCGTGGCTGGACCGATCCCCGGCACGTCGAGGAGGTCTTCGGGCCGGGTGAACGGCCCGTGGCTCGCGCGGTGGTCGACGATCCGCGCCGCCATCGCCGGGCCGAGACCAGGGAGGGGCATCAGCTCGGCGGGCGCCGCGGCGTTGATGTCGACGGTGTAGGCCAGTGGCACCGTCGGGGGAGCGTCGTGGTGGACGAGCCCCCCTCCGCGTCGAGCGGCGACGGCCATCCACGTCGCCACGCCGACCAGGCCGACCGCGACGCAGGCCGCCAGCAGCGGTTGCGACCGGGGGGGAAACGCTTCCTCGGGAAGCCGGAACGGCATCGGGGCGGGTCCGGGGGGCGGGTCCGGGGGCGACGCCGTACTATAGCCCCCATGGCGTTCCGGCCGCCCGCCTCCGGCGCTCCCCTTCCCTCCCCCTGCCCTGCCCACCATGACGCGTGATTTCGACCAAGCCGCCTGGGACGACGCCTTGGCCGCGCACGTCGCCTCCCGGGCACCGGAGTGGCTCGCCGAGGATCTTGGCCACGAGTGTGACTGGACGACCCTCGCCACCGTGCCCGCCGCGGCAACGGCGTCGCTGGCCGTCGTCGCCCGCCGGGATGGCGTGATCGCCGGGCTGCCCGCGGCGGCGATCGTCGCGCGGGCGGTCGATCCGGCGCTGTCGTTCGTCGCCGCGCTCGCCGAGGGCGCGCGGGTCGAGCGGGGAGCGGCGGTGGCGACGATCTCCGGCCCGACGCGTTCGATCCTCACCGCCGAGCGGACGGTGCTCAACCTCCTCGGTCGCACCTGCGGCGTGGCGACCGGCACCGCCCGCCTCGTCGAGGCCGTGGCCGGCACGCGCTGCCGGGTCTACGACACCCGCAAAACCGTGCCGGGGTGGCGGCTGCTCGACAAGTACGCGGTCCGCGTCGGCGGCGGGTGGAACCATCGCCATGGCCTCCACGATGCGGTCCTCATCAAGGACAACCACCGGGCGGCACTCGCCGAGCGGGGGATCGACGCCGCCGGCGCGGTGCGCCTGGCGCGGGAGTTTCTCGCGACCACCCTGCCCCCTGAGCGGGTAGCGCGGATGGTGGTCGAGATCGAGATCGACAGGCTCGAGGACCTCGAACCGGTGCTCGCGGAGGTCCCCGACGTGGTGCTCCTCGACAACATGCAGCACGGCGATCTCGCCGCGGCGGTGGCCGTACGCGATCGGCTCGGCGCCGACGTCGCCCTCGAAGCCTCAGGGGGCATTCGACCGGAGACGATTCACGCCGTCGCCGCCACCGGTGTCGACCGGATCAGCAGCGGCTGGCCGACCCACGACGCGCCGTGGCTCGACGTCGCGCTCGACTGGTAAGCGCGGTATCTCCCCGGAGATCCCGACGGATCGACGTCGGGACAGGTATCGGGGACCGCTCAGCGGCGATCAGACGCCGAGCAGGCGGTTGCGCTTCGTGCGCCGTTCGGCCCGCAGCCGGGCCCGGCGCCGCGTCTCGCTCGGTTTTTCGAAGAACTCGCGCCGCCGCATCTCCTTCTTGATGCCGCTGCGCTCGACCAGTTTGCGGAACCGGCGAACCGCTTCCTGGATGCTCTCGCGCTCACGAACCGTCAACTTCACCATGTGAAACCTCGGTACTCATCTCGGGACGACAGTTGGATCATGAAGACCTCCTTCTGCCAGGGATTCAGCGACGTTCCTCGGCTCGCGTTCGGGACCATGCTCGGCCGCGGCCGGCCCGCCGCAGTGGGCGTGGACCACCGTCCGCGGCACGGCGGCAGGATCGCTGACGCCGCCGCGGAAAAACGCTGCCGGGGACTTTGGGAAGCCCACTAGGATAAAAAATCGGCAGCGGAACGTCCATTGCGGGAGCCGGAATACCGCCGGCACAATGCCCCGACGTGGGCAAACGCCGGGTAAGTGCCGTTCAGGACCGGACATGGCGACGATCCCCCTGGCAGCGGCGTGGAGCGTGTGCCGGCTCGTGGCGGCCGGCCCGGCTGCCGTGGCGATCCCGGCAATCTGGCCTCCCGACGGGGGAATCCGGCGGGAGGTGATCGCGGCGGGTGTCGGGGTCGCCCTCCTCGTCGCCCTCCTCCCCCGCGGTCGCCGGCGGATGGCGCTGGTGCCACTGGCGCTGATCCTCCTGGCGCCGCTCCCCTCCGCGGTCGCCCTCCTCTTCCCGGAGTCGCAGGGATCGGCGGCGACTGCCGCGGGGCTGGCCCGGTTCGCGCTGTTGTCGTCGTTGTTCCTGTCGGTGGTCGTGCTCGCGCTGGTGGTGGCGTGGGAACGCGTCGCGCGCCCCCTGCCGCGGATCTTCCTCGACGTCGTCCGGTCGCTGGCCGTCGCCGTCGCGTTGATCGTGATCCTGTCGGAATCGGGCGTCGATCCGCAGAGCCTGTTCACCGGGTCGGCACTGTTCACCGCCGCGCTCGGGTTCGCCCTCAAGGACACGCTCGGCAACGTGTTCGCCGGGCTGGCGATCCACGCCGAGCATCCGTTCGCGGTCGGTGACTGGATCCAGTACGACACCAATCAGGCCCACATCGGCCGGGTGGTGGAGATCAACTGGCGGGCGACCAAAGTGCTGACGCTCGACGAGGCCTACGTGATCATCCCCAACGGCCAGCTCGCCCAGGCCTCGATCCGAAACTTCACCAAGCCCGATCCCTGGTCGCGTCGCTCGCTGTACGTGATCACCCCCTACGACGTTTCGCCGCAGCGCGTCCAGCGGATCATCCTCGAGGCGATCCGCGGCAGCTTCGGCGTCCGCGACGAGCCGCCGCCGTCGGTCGTCACCAACGATTTCAAGGACCGTGGCGTCGAGCACTGGGTGCGGTTCTTCACCACCGAATTCGACAAGCGCGACCGGGTCGACGGCATGGCGCGCGACCGGATCTGGTTCGCGCTGGCACGGCACGGGATCGAGATTCCGGTCGCGACGCAGGCGATCCGGCTCCAGCAGCTCCCCCCGCCCCCGGCGGCGGAGCCGTGGGAAGCCGCGGTCGAGCGCCGCGTCGCCCTGCTCGGTGGCATCCCCCTCCTCGCCGACCTCGACGACGGCCAGCGCCGGCGTCTCGCCGCGGAGAATCGCGAGCTGGTGTTCGCCGCCGGCGAGCCGGTGGTCCGCGAGGGGGACGTGGGCGACAGCATGTTCGTCGTCGTCGACGGCGAGGTCGACGTGCGGGCCGCGGGCGGGGCTCGGGGCACGGTTTCGCTCGCGCGTCTCGGCCCGGGGCAGGTGTTCGGGGAACTGTCGCTGTTGACCGGTGCGCCGCGCTCGGCCACCGTGGCCGCGACGGTGGAAACCCGGGTCCT
Source organism: Planctomycetota bacterium (assembly GCA_016872555.1). Taxonomy (NCBI): domain Bacteria; kingdom Pseudomonadati; phylum Planctomycetota; species Planctomycetota bacterium. The sequence goes on along the minus strand of VGZO01000062.1, from coordinate 9,928 downwards.
CGAGATCTCCAAGGCCTCGATCGCCCATCTGCTCGAAGCCGAGCGCGGGCTCGTCGACAAGCTCGGGGCAGCGCTGGCCGCGCGGCTCGCCGACCGCTCCCGGCTCCTCACCGGGGAAGCGGTCGCGCCCGCCACCGAGCCCGACATGTTCCGCCGGATCAGGGATTTTTTCGCGACCTGACCACAGGCTCCCGCGCCCTTCGAGGACCGTCCGATGAAGGTCGAGTTGCTGCCCTCCGCGCTCCCCGGCGGCGACCACCAATTCCTCGTCACGTACCTCGTCGACGGCGTCGTCGCGATCGACGCCGGGGCTCTCGGGCTGGTCGCCGACCTGCGCCGCCAGCGCGCGGTCCGCCATGTGTTCGTCACCCACGAGCACCTCGACCACATCGCCTCGCTGCCGCTGTTCCTCGAAAACGTCTACGAGCCGGGGCCGGAATGCGTCGAGCTGCTCGCCTCGCCCGCCGTGCTCCGCTTTCTCCACGACGACATCTTCAACGGCCGCGTCTGGCCCGACTTCTTCCAGCTCTCGCGCCCCGCCGACGCGTTCGTGAACCCGTCCCCGATCGAGGCCCTCGTCCCGGTCCGGCGGGCCGGTCTGGCGATCACGCCGGTGCCGGTCTCCCACTCCGTCGAGACCCTCGGGATGATCGTCGACGACGGGCGGACGGCGGTCGCGTTTCCGTCCGACACCGGCCCGACCGAACGGTTCTGGCAGGTGCTCGCCGCCGTGCCGAACCTCGCCGCGGTGTTCCTCGAATGCAGCTTCCCCGACTCGCGGGCCGACCTTGCAGAGGTCACCGGGCACCACTGCACGACCACGTTCGCGGCCGAGGTGCGGCGCTTCGGGCGCGACACACGCTGGATCGTCGTCCACCGCAAGCCGCGATTCGCCGCCGAGATCGCCCGCGAGATCGACGAACTGGGGCTCCCCGGCGTGGAGCTGGTCGTCCCCGGCCGGGTCTACGAGCTCTGACCGGCCGCGCCGCCGTCAGGCCTTGCGGCTCTGCCGCTTGCGGTCGTGCTCGGAGAGGAGGATCTTGCGGAGCCGCACCGTCTCGGGGGTGACCTCGACCAGCTCGTCCTCTTCGATGTACTCCAGCGCCTCCTCGAGCGACATCCGCCGCGGCGGCTTCAAGAGGATGTTGCGGTCGCTGCCGGTGGCCCGCATGTTCGTCAGCTTCTTCTCTTTCGTCGGGTTGACGATCATGTCTTCGCTGCGCGCGTTCTCGCCGACGACCATCCCCTCGTAGACCTCGTCGCCCGGGGCGATGAACAGGTCGGCCCGCTCCTGGAGGCCGTCGAGCCCGAACGCCACCGCGCGCCCCGGCACCATCGACACCAGCACGCCGTTGGCCCGGCCCGCCACCTCGCCTTCCATCGGGCTCCATTTCTCGAACCGGTGGTGCATGATCGCCGTGCCCTGGGTGGCGTTGAGGACGCGCGTCCGCAGGCCGATCAGCCCGCGGGCCGGGATCGAGAACACGGCGTGGACGAACTCGCCGCGGTTTCCCATGTGGACCAACTGCCCGCGCCGCGCGCCGGACAGCTCCATCACCGGCCCGAGCTTGTCGGCCGGCACCTCGATGACGAGCGTCTCGAACGGCTCGAGGACCTGCTCCCCCTCGCGGCGGAGGATCACGCGCGGCTTGCCGACGGAGAGCTCGTAGCCCTCGCGGCGCATCGTCTCGATGAGGACCGAGAGATGGAGCAGCCCGCGGCCCGACACCGAGAATTGCTCACTGCCCTCGATCGGCTCGACGCGGAGGGCGACGTTGCGCTCGAGCTCGCGGAGGAGCCGGTCGCGGAGGTGGCGGGTGGTGACGAACTTGCCGACCCGGCCGGCGAGCGGCGAGGAATTGACGCCGAACACCATCGATAGCGTCGGCTCGTCGACCGCGAGGCGCGGCAGCGGCCGCGGGTCGACCGCGTCGCAGATGGTGTCGCCGATCTCGACCCCCTCGATGCCGCTGACGGAGGCGATGTCGCCGGCGGTCGCCGTCGCGGCATCGACGCGCCCGAGCTTGTCGAACACCTGCAGACCGACGACCTTGGCGGGGAGCAGCCGTCCGTCGGCGGTCGAGCGCATCACCTGCGCGCCTTTCGTGAGCCGCCCCGCCTCGATCCGGCCGATCGCGATCCGGCCGACGTAGTCCGACCAGTCGAGCGTGGTCACGAGCATCTGCAGCGGCTCGTCGGTGGCCACCGTCGGCCCCGGCACCTTCTCGAGGACAAGGTCGAGCAGCGGCGTCATCGTCCCCTCGCGGATCGACGGGTCGTGGCCGGCGAAGCCGCCGCGCGACGAGGCGAACAGGTAGGGAAAGTCGGCGAGCTCGTCGTCGGCGCCCAGTTCGAGGAACAGCCCGAGGACCTCGTCGAGGACCTCCATCGGCCGGGCGTCGGGGCGGTCGATCTTGTTGATCACGACCACCGGCCGGAGGCGGGCCTCGAGCGCCTTGGTGAGCACGAACCGCGTCTGCGGCATCGGCCCCTCGGCGGCGTCGACGAGGACCAGCGCCCCGTCGGCCATCCGCAGCACGCGCTCGACCTCCCCGCCGAAGTCGGCGTGGCCGGGGGTGTCGATGACGTTGATCTTCGTCCCCTTCCACTCGAGCGCTATGTTCTTGGCGAGGATCGTGATCCCGCGTTCGCGCTCGAGATCGTTGGAGTCGAGGATCCGCTCGCCGGTCAGCTGGCTGGCGCGGAACTGGCCGCACTGCCGCAGCAGGCAGTCGACGAGCGTCGTCTTGCCGTGGTCGACGTGGGCGATGATCGCGATGTTGCGGATGTCGTCGCGGCGGGCGGCGGCGTTGGTGGCCGGAGCGGTCAGTTGGGTGGACATGGAACAGCGGCCGGAGCCGCCGCAAGGGGGCGGGAGCGGAGCCGGGCTCCGCCGGGGGTGGGACAGAAGGCGAGGCGGGATGGCGGTGGGAGAAACCGGGATTATTCAGGACCGGCGCAGCGACGCATAGAGCCGTTCGAGAACGGCCCACGGATCGGCCCCCGGCACGACGGCCGCGGCGGCGGCCCGCAGCGCCGGCTCGCCGGCGGACCGGAGCCGCGTCGCGGCCGATTCGGCGTCGGCCAGGGCCGTGGCGCCGGTGAACAGGGCCACCATCTCGTCCCCCCCGAGACGCGCCGTGATCGTCGCGGAGGGTGCGGCGGTCCGGAGGCGGTCGGCGGCGTGGCGGAGCCGGTCGTCGCCGGCCCGGAACCCGGCCGTCTCGTTGACCTGCTTGAGCGCGACGACGTCGGCGATGAGGAGCGCCGCGGGGTCTCGCCAGGGGGCTTCGAGGAGGTCCTCGAGGTGCCGGCGGGGGGCGAGGCCGGTGACGTGGTCGCGCTCGGGGATCATCACGGCTGGCGTGGGCGGCAGAGTGGAGACGAAGGGGATCGAACCCTCAACCCCCGCCTTGCAAAGGCGGTGCTCTCCCAATTGAGCTACGTCCCCTCGGAATTCCAAATCGCCCGAACCGCCAGCCGAAGTACGGAAGGTGCAATGGATATGGTTCCTGAGACCGGTTCGTGGGTCAAGCAGAGCGTGCCGGTCTCGGCTTGGGTTCGTGTGGAGCCTCAGCTCAGGCTCGACAGAGGGGGACGCCCCTCGCGCCTATGCCCTCGCATCGACCCGCACGAGGTTGCGACGGGCCGATGCGAGGGCGACGGCGGAGGGGCTACGCGGGTCCCTGGAGATGGCGGAAAGCCACCAGCCGCTGAGACGGCTGGAAGTACGAAGCCATCCACGGTTTCATGCAAACGGCAGCCGCGGGACGGCTGGAAGTACGAAGCCATCCACGGTTTCATGCAAACGGCAGCCGCGGGACGGCTGGAAGTACGAAGCCATCCACGGTTTCATGCAAACGGCAGCCGCGGGACGGCTGCCACAAACTGCGCGCGCCAAGATTCGAACTTGGGACCTCCACCTTATCAGGGTGGCGCTCTAACCAACTGAGCTACGCGCGCGGCGTTCGCGGCGGCCCGAAGGCCAACCGCCGAGGAACCGAGTGTAGGGACGGCGAGGGCGTTTTCCTAGGGCCTGGCCGCCGGAGGCGTGGGGGGCGGGAGGGGGGAAAATGGGGCTGGCGCGGCGCGGTGTTCCCGCTAGTGTGGCGGCCGACGATCGACCAGGTCAGCAGTGGAGTTTTCGCATGGTCTCGCCGCTTCGCACCCCCGGTTCCTGGCTCCGCCTCGCCGTCGCATCCGATGCCACCCGCACGCCGTCGCGGTCTTCCCGCGGCGGGGCGCGTGCGCACCGCTCGCTGCGCCACGCGGCCCTCGGCGTGGCGGGCCTCGTCGCCGCCGGCGGTGTTCTGGCCGGCGCCGCCGGGCCGACCGTCGAATACGCCCTCGGTCTCGCGCCGGTCCAGCCTTCGGTGGACTACGACCGGCCCGCCGCCGACGCGGCGACGCGCGCGACGATCAAGATGGAGGTCCAGGGGGGCCTCAATGCCTGGGTCGTCCGCGGGGCCGGCGGCGAGGTGCTCCGCTCGTTCGCCGACACCAACAACGACCGCGTCGTCGACCGCTGGAGCTATTTCAAGGACGGCATCGAGGTCTACCGCGACATCGACAGCGACTTCGACAGCAAGCCCGATCAGTCGCGCTGGCTCAATGCCGCGGGCAGCCGCTGGGGCATCGATGCCGACGGCAATGGCAAGCTCGATGCGTGGAAGGTTTTGTCCGCCGAGGAGGCGACCGCGGAGATCGTCGCGGCGCTCCGCGACCGCGATGCCGCCGCCTTCGCCTGCCTTCTCCCCTCGAAGGCCGAGCTCGAGGCGGCCGGGTTCACCGAGCCCCTCCTCTCCGGGCTCGCCGACCGGGCCAGCGGTGCCGAGAAGGCGTTTCGCCGGCTCGTCGAGGCCAAGGCGGTCCTCCCCGCCGAGGCGCGGTGGAACAACATGCTCGCCGGCCAGCCCGGCACCCTCCCCGCCGGCAGCGACGGGGTGAAGAAAGACATCCACGCCTACGACAACGTCGTCGCGCTGGTCGACTCGGGCGACAGTGGCGGGCAGATTTACGTCGGCTCGCTCGTCCGGTTCGGCGACGTCTGGCGGCCGATCGACGCCCCGCAGATCCCGGGCGCGGGCGGCGAGATCGCCGAGCCGGTCGGATTCTTCGCGCCGCGTGTCGGTGGCGAAGCGGGCGCCGGGCAGATGCCCGCCGAAGACGAGCGGATCAAGCCGTTGCTCGCCAAGCTCCGCGACGTCGAGGCCAAGCTCGCCGCCGCCGCCCCTGCCGACCGGGCGGCGCTGGCGGCCGAGCAGGTGAAGCTGCTCGAGACGGTGGTGGCCGATGCCGATCCCGCGCAGCGCGGCTTCTGGCAGCGGCAACTGATCGAGACGGTGGCCGCGGGCGTCCAGGACGGCAGCCTTCCCGACGGCCTCGCTGGCCTGGAGAAGCTCGGGGCCGCCGTCGCCGACGATCCCGCGATGGCGGCGTTCGTCGCCTTCCGGCTCGCCTCGTCGCGCTATGCCGCCGCGGTCCAGCAGCCCGGTGCCGACGTCGCCAAGATCCAGACCGCTTGGCTCGAGGAGCTGGCGGCGTTCGTCGAGAAATACCCCGAGTCCCCCGACACCGCCGAGGCCCTGCTGCAGCTGGCGATCGCCGACGAGTTCGAGGGGCGCGAAAAGGAGGCCCTCGAGCGCTACGGTGCGATTTCGACCCAGTTTCCCGACGCTTCCGCGGCGCGCAAGGCCCGCGGTGCGGCCCGCCGGCTGGAGAGCGTCGGCAAGGCACTCTCGCTGTCGGGGACGTCGCTCGACGGCAAGCCCGTCGCCCTCAAGGAGATGCGTGGCGTGCCCGTGCTCGTGCACTACTGGGCGACCTGGTGCGAGCCGTGCAAGGTCGACATCGCGCAGATCCGCGAGCTCTACGCCAAATACGGCCCGAAGCGGTTCGGCGTCGTCGGGATCTGCCTCGACACCGACAAGCAGCAGCTCGCGCGCTACCTCGCCGCCAAGCCGATCCCGTGGCCGCAGCTCCACGAGACGGGTGGCCTCGACGGCCCGCTCGCCCAGGAGCTCGGCGTCCTGACGCTGCCGACGATGCTCCTCCTCGACGCCCAGGGCAAGGTGGTCGATCGCAGCCTCGTGATCACCGACCTGGAAAAGAAGCTCGAGGAACTGCTGGGGGGCAAGTGATGGATCCCTCGGTCCCCTTCGCTCCCGTCCCGGCGCTGGTGGCGTTCGTCGGCAACACGTTCCTCTGCGGGTTCACCGTCGTCCACGTCGCCGGCCTGCTGGCGGCGGCGCTGTCGCGGCTCGCCGAGGGGACGCGCTACGAGCGCCTCGGCCAGGCCGCCTGCGTGCTGTCGTTGGCGGCGATCGGCGGGCTGTGCGGGCTGTCGCTCGAGGTCGGCCCCGGGGTGGCGGCCACCAGCGCCGTGACGTTGACCGGGATCACGATGATCGCCGTCGTCGATCTCCCGCGCGTCGAGCGCTGACAATCGGCCGGACCGCCCCTTTTGCCTGCCTTGCGCCATCGGCGCGGCGCCGACGGGAGGATCGGAAAAATCCTCGCCTCCGGCATGACCGGCAGCCGATCTCTTCCGCGGCAGAGGGCGCCGGCCGAAGCGGCCCGGTGGAGCCGTGGCCCTGCGGAGCCGCCGATCGCCACCGATCCAAGGAGTCATCCATGTCCATTTCGCGGTTCACCTTCCTTCTTGCGGTCCTCGCCGCCGGCACGCTGTCGGCCGCGCGGGGCGCCGACGATCTGGCGGCCAGCGTCGCCGGCCGGCTCCGCGACACCGCGGCGGTCGAAGGGCATCGGGTCACCGTCCGCGCCAAATCGGGCACGGTGTGGCTCGAGGGCCAGGTCGGTGACCGCGGCCAGATCGATGCCGCCCTCGCTGCCGCCGAGTCGGTGGAGGGGGTCGAGCGGGTCGTGAACCGGCTCTCGATCACCGAAAGCTCGCCGAAGGGGGTCCTCAACGGCCTTGCCGTTCCCGGCTCGGTGCGGGCCATCGCCGGCGGCACCGCCACGCCCCGCCCGGGCAGCGAGCCGGCCCGGCTCGGCCCGGCGGCCACGGAGGCGGCCCAGCCGACGGTCGCGGCGACCACCAAGGCCGAGCCGCGATTCGCCGAACCGGCCGCCAAGCCCTCGCGGCTGGTGCAGCTCGCCCAGGCGATCGGCCTGCCGACGATCACGATCAACACCCCGTCCGGTCCCCGGGCGACCGCCCCGCGAAACGGCGTCGTCCAGTCGTCCGGTGCGACCCGGACCCGCCAGGATGTCGCGATGCGCAGCGGCATGATGCGCCGCGGCAGCATGGGGGGCTACGACCAGACGGTCGGCGGCATGGTCGACGGTGCGATCGGCGGCGGTGACCCCGGCATGATCCCCGGCGGGATGCCGGCGGTGGGTGACGGCCAGGTCGTCCCCGGTTCGATCCGCTACTCCCAAGGCGGTCCGGTGGGCGGTCCGATGGCCGGCCAGCCCGGCGTCGGCCCGGGGAGCTACGGCCCGATGGCCGGTGGCCCCGGCGGTGGGCTCGGGGCGCCGATGCCGATGGGTGGAGCCGGCGTCGGGATGCCGCCGGTGCCGATGCGGGGCGAGGGCCCGAACCTCCCCAATTACGCCTGGCCGAGCTACGCCTCGTATCCCAACTACGCGGCCCTGCAATACCCGACCCAGTATTCGCCGACGGCCTGGCCCTACATTGGCCCCTTCTACCCCTACCCGCAGGTGCCGCTCGGATGGCGGCGGGTGTCGCTGGAATGGGATGACGGTTGGTGGTGGCTCGACTTCGACGACCGCCACTACCACAGCCACAACTGATCCGTCCGTCGCCGGACGATCGTGACCGAACGGCCCACGCCTCCGCACCGCGGAGAGGCGGGCCGTCGGCGTTTCCGGGGGCCGCCCACGTCGCTCGCGGGCCCGACGGGCGTCCTCCAGGTTTGCCAATCCCGCCGGTCACCGCCGTCGGTCGCGGCTGCCGAGCCGAGCGCCGTTGCGCCGCCGGAAAAACCCGCAAGTTCGCCGCCGTCACAGCCGATACATCCCCTGCACGCGGACAATCCGCCCCGAGGAGCTGTCACGATGGCCCGATCCCGTCTCACCCTGCCGGTCCTGCTCGTGTCGGTGGCGACGCTCTCCCAGAGCGGCTGCTTCTGGCTTACCGCCCAGGGTCCGAACATCGGCCCGCTCGCGATCCCGATCCCCGTGCCGGTCTACCTGCAAAAGCAGAAAGAAGACCAGTTCTGGGAGCAGGAGCGCTACAAGCGGGCACCGGTCCTCGGCCCGCTGGTCGCCGGCGGCCCCTGGGAGGCGCTCGACGAACCGAGCGACGACGAGGTGATGCGGGCCCTCGAGAAGGCCCGCCCCGTCCAAGGCAACTGGCCGTTCCTCTACGAGGTCCAGCGGAACCACGTCCGGATCGCGAAGTGCAAGATCGCCGACTACATCGACCCGCCCCGCCACATGCCGCTGGTCGGACCGGTCCAGCTCCACCACGCCCACTACAAGTGCACCGTCTACTTCCAGGAGGTCCGCCGGATCGGCTGGCCGGTGCCCCACACGCTCGTCGACGAGGACTGCCAGGAGGTCCTGTACATCGACCACGACCATCTCCACATGGTCGGCGATGTCGACGGCGGGTGCGACGCCAACTTCTGACCGGCCCGCCGCGCCTTGCCCGCGGCACCGCTCATCCCTCCACCCCGGCGGCGTCGCTGTCCGGGGTGGCGCCGTGCGCTCGGGCGGCTGGCGACCGGGGGATTTCCCTGTCGGGCCCCGGTTTCTTTTCCGCCGCGGCGGGGCTGGGTAAACTTCTGACGTGATCTACGAACCGACCGATTCGGCCTGGGCCTTGTCAGGTCCGGGACGGCGGCGGTGAAAGGAGCGGTGGTGCGATGATCGCCATGTTCGGTTTGGGTCCGACGGAATTGATCGTGGTCGCGGTCGTCGTCCTGCTGCTGTTCGGCTCGCGGTTGCCGAAGGTGATGCGGTCCCTCGGCCAGGGGATCGTCGAATTCAAGCGCGGCGTGCAGGGCATCGAAGACGACGCCTCCGCTGGCCGGCGCATCGACTGACGCCGCGACGGGCGGCGCTCTGCTCCCGCCGCCCCTGATCGCGTGGCGGAGGAACGCCGCTCCCGCTGGCGGGGCGGTGCCCTGCTGGCGGTGTTCAGTCGCCGGGGGCGGACGAGGCGGGCGATTCGTGAGCGGCCAGGACGGTCGGGAGGCGTGGATGTTCGGGTTGGGTCCGATCGAGTTGGTCGTCATCGGCGCGATCGCCGTGATGCTCTACGGCAAGCGCCTCCCCGAGGTGGGCAAGTCGGTGGGGCAGACGATCGGCGACCTCCGCCGGCAGTTTTCCTCGCTCCAGCGTGAGATGGACATCTCCTCGCATCTCGATCCCCGCGGCACCCCGTCGCGCCGCTCGGGCCGCCGCAGCGACGATCTGCTCGACCTCGGCGACGACCGCTCGGCCCCGCGCTTCGATCCGCCGCCGGCTGAATGACGCCGGCTGCGTGAAGCGGTCTGAATGACGCGGGGTGTGCGACGCCGGCCGGGCTTGGCCGTCGCACGCCGGCCGTGCACGGCCAGCTCGGGCGATTCGGAGGCGACGGGCAGACTGGTCGCCCCCCCGGCTTTGTCCTCGTGACGGCGGCCGGCCGGGGTGGTACGATCCGCGTGGTTTGAGTCGGGCAGCTAGCTCAGTTGGTTAGAGCGCCACGTTCACACCGTGGAGGTCACAGGTTCGAGTCCTGTGCTGCCCATCCCGGAAACCGCAGAATCCACGGGAAAAACGCTGTTTTCAGCGTCTTTTCCCGTGGATTTTTGCGTTTCTTGCGGCCCGTTGCGACTTGCTGCAAACCCTTGCGGCGCCGGCTTTTTTCCCACCCCGCGCGCCGGATTTGTTCCCACCCTGCGGGCCTCGTCAGATCCACCGCCCACGGCATCGGCGAAGTGATGCTCCCGAGCGG